>CAINRC010000012.1 GCA_903852495.1 uncultured Geobacteraceae bacterium
GCTTTTGGTGATTCAATTGTTATTCCCTTCGGTGATATTCCTATAATTTTAAACTGGTCACCAAGATACCCTTTTGCCGTAGTCCAGTTTTTCACATTTGTGTCGACCCCAAGATTGACTTGCAAATCGGCCCAAAATTTTGAAAATGACATTATATCTCCAGATAATTGTAGTTAACTAAATATTGGATTTCTGGTTTATAAACCAACTGTCATCACTTTCCACTTCCTTCGCTTTCGTAATCCCCATAACCGCCTTAGCAATTTTTCTCATGTGAGAGTTCATCGATACTTTATCGAAGAGTTGCTGATACATAATTTCAATCACCTCATAATCTTTATTCCTTAGCTCTTCCCTGATCATTCTGTCTTTACCGGCAGTTTCCGAATTTCCATGAATATGGCTGCTCATTCCATCTAAATAAATACAGACACCGGTATACTGCTCATTGGGTGCGTGGAAGTAGAAATCAGGCCTAGTCACAATTCCTCCTGAAATTGGTATCGGCCTTTCTGTCTCAAACCCGAATAACTCAGCTGCTTCAAGCATTGCTTTGAGCTGAACCTCAGGATTATTTCCCGGCTGCACTTCTCTTGTTTCATCTGGTAACCTCGGAGGGATAACATGAGCACCTGTAAGCTCAATACCCCACGCATTGAAACTCTCAAGTGCAATGTGGCGATTCAAGTGATTATGGTAAAAGGAGTTCCTGAAGTGCTGCAAGCAGTCAATACATGACGACTCGCAGGCCATAGCACAATCTGTAACGATTGTCTTGCCTGCCGAAACAACGTCCGGCCACCGCTTGATAACTTGGTCAAGCAGACCTGAGCCTCCAGGCATAGGGTCATAAAGAAGGCCATCTACCTGTTCTGTACCAGGCTTTCCAAAAACCAGAATCTGTAAATCGGTTATTCCCATATCCAGGACTTCTGAGGCACCCAGCCGCAATGCTTCAAGTACGCTGTACGCAACATCTCTCGAAACACAATCAGCTAAAACCAAAGCGTCAGAGACTACTTCTGCATAGAAACTAACATACTCAATTGGCCGTCCACACCTTTCCCGATGATGTTCACTAAATTCATCGATCTCTTTTTGATGGCTCAAAGGAGAGCGACTATGACCGCAGACTAGACAGACTGGATAACCCAACAGTTGCTCATTTCGGACTCTTCCTGCCGCACCTACGTTTACCAGACGCATGTGAACACTGCGTTTTAGATGCAGCTTTGCGCTTCCCCAATCATAAGCTTTTCCACCTGCATGGCGACCTTGTTCGTGGCCAAAGATTGCCACAGGCATCTGAAATCGATAATCTTCTTCATCGGATATGTAAGACTGGTGCGGCGCATCCACGTCGCACATGGCGACACCGAGCAAAGCCTGTGTAGCGAGACTTGTTACTCCGGTTTGAGTAGTTGCAGTTCCTCCACTTTCTTGTAAAGATTCGCTTGCTACATCCACCAAGAAGGTTAGCGGCTCGTCTGGTTCCAAATGAAAACGTCGCGGCACAAACTTGTGTCCATTGGCGTAGATGAGATTTCCAGGGATATATTCTCTTATCGCCATCGA
>CAINRC010000013.1 GCA_903852495.1 uncultured Geobacteraceae bacterium
CCCAGCGACGACAATAAACGGGGGATGCTACGAAGTACTCAGGGGGTGGCCGAGATCAATCGGAATAGGTGGCCGACTTCAATCGTATTGGGTGGCCGAGTTCAATCGGAATCAGTGGCCGACTTGGTGCGGAATCCCCAATATGACGACTACATTGACGTTATGCCGTCTTGAATGATGACCTTTCGGGCGGTCGCTGACGTCACGCCAATCGCTCTAGTACACCACGGCTTCGGCCTGCTGCCGCAGAGCGAATGGGTAATCCAGAAACTCCCCCCATCCCCCTCCAAAAAATCAGACATTCTCAACTGCTGTGAGAAACCATCCTCAAAATGAGACAAACAGACCTCTTCACTCCGGATCATCCCCCTGTTGAAAACCGCAAGTGCCTAGAATATTCCTGCCAGACTTATGATTGCACCTTGAACCGGTGCCTTCGATTCGCATTAGGGAGATATAGTAACCTCCTTTCCAGTATAACAAATATCTTTTCCAGCAAATAACAATAAAATACAGATAGTTGGGATATTTAAACCCGGTTCGGCGAGTGAACTTGCTCTGTTCATATTAGAGGCCTTTTTATCATATAGACTCACACTTCAAATTGTTATCAGTTTTATGAGTACTATCGCACCGCAAGATTTAACGGTTTATAATAATTATAATTTTAGGTACTTTGGCATATATCGTGCTGACAACAAATAAACTTTTTCCTGAGTAGAGCAAATCTGCCGATCAAACTGCACCTCCCTGAGGGAGTGGGGTGAGGTGAAAAATGACAGACGGCAGATCAGCTCGGATCTTGATTTATAATGTATTGCTCTGAAACTGTAATGAGGCGGGTCAGATATGCAAATAGAAAGACAATTCAAGCGTTTGATAGCCCTCTTTGGAGGTATTGCAGCCATTTTTACCACCCCGACCAGAAGCCTGGCCGAGTTGACGTACGCCAGTACAAGCGCCACTGTTGTGGTTCCGGTGACCATTGAAATAACCACACCTCTTATATTTGAAAATCTTGCCAAAGGCGGTTCGGGCAGTACGATCATCATTGATCGTTCGAGAGAGAGCTCAGCTAATAGCGTTGGAGATAGTGGCGCCCACGAGGATATCGGGAATGTAGCGAACTTCACCATATACAGCTCAGACAATAAAATTTATTCCCTGGAAGTTCAGAAGAATATCATCACCACTGGTGATGGCGCCAATAGGATGACATTGACAAGTGCCCACTATGACTCAGGACTCTTAACGGGTGAAAAACAGACCATCAGTGTTATCGGAAAGTTAAAAGAAGACGAGGTGCAAGTTATCGGCAAAAACATGGGTAGCGTTAATGTAATGGTGAGCTACAACTAGGCAACTAACTAAACATGATCAAAAGGAGATTAATAAAATGAAAAAACTATCAATCAATCTTGTCGTACTCTCAATCGTAGCCGGATTTATTGCTGTTGTTGGCGCCCCGTTACAAAGCCAGGCAGCGACGGCAGCTGCTAACGCCACCGCCACGGTTGTGACCCCAATCGCTATTTCAAAGAATGCAGATCTGGCCTTTGGAAAGTTTGTTGCGAACACTGGCGGTACAGTAGTCATCAGTACAGCCGGCGCACGCAGCCAGACTGGCACGGTAGCCCTGTTCACTCAAGGTTCTACTTCGAATGCCGCATCTTTTGCTGTAACCGGTGAAGGTGTGTACACCTACGCAATTACCCTTCCGGCTACTGCAACAATTACCTCTAGTGCTAATACAATGACTGTTGGCACATTCGTCAGTAATCCATCCGGTACCGGTACTCTTACTGCTGGAGCACAAACACTTTTGGTCGGCGGTACGTTAACCGTTGCCTCGGCACAAGCTGCTGGAAGCTACACGGGCAGCTATAATGTCTCGGTTGATTATAACTAAGATCCACCGAAGAAATCAGAGTTAAGCAAGATGGGGGCGTCTCTCAGGAGGCGCCCCCTTTTCGAAGGAGGTGCTTATGACACGTTGTACGACCGTAGCAGGTCTGGTTTTGTTGTTCCTGCTGCCCTCATCGTCATGGGCCGGGATTAGTTCTGTGGCAAAGAATAGTAATTTGCAATTTGCAAAGTTCGTGAGTCTTTCATCAAGTGGATCGGTTATTGTCAGTGCTGCTGGCGCAAGAAGTTTCTCGGGAGGGCTAGTGTTATTGAACGGTGGGACGGTTACGGCCGCTTCTTACACCATGACCGGTTCAGGTAATTCAAATTACACAATTATACTGCCGGCAAACAATACGGTTGTCATAAGCTCTGGAGGCCATACCCTGACATTGACCAACTTCACCTGTAGTGTACCGTTAACAGGCAAACTGGGTAGTGGCAAGACAAGCATGACCTTTACGGTGGGTGCCACTGCAACCGTAACAGCCAACGCCACACCGGGTGCGTACTCGGGAACATTCAACGTAACGGCCAATTAACAGACACACTATTGGGGAGAACTGCTTATGAAATCGGCTTTTTTAAATCTCTGCTGCGTATGGGTATTCATCTTCTGCATATGTGCGTTTGGGGCTGTTGAGGCGCAGGCGATAACAATCTTCCCGACACGGGTGGTCATGACGGATAAGGAGAGGACAGCGCAGGTTGAAATCGTCAACTCCGGGACAGAGACGGAATCCTTCAGCATACAACTGGAACGTAAACGCATGACCGAGACTGGAGAGTTTCAGGCCGTCAGCGGCGAGGCCGTGCCGGGAGAACTGTTTGCCGACCAGATCGTCCGGTATTCACCCCGCCGCTTCACCCTTGCACCGGGAGCTGGTCAGACGGTCCGGCTGATGCTGAAGATGCCCGAAGGGCTTCCCGAGGGGGAATACCGTTCTCACCTAGCGGTGTCCCATATCCCTGAAGCGTCGGACGTCCTGTCGCAGGTAAAACAGGAGAAAGAACCGACGGATATCACTATCAAGCTCACCGCTTTCGCCACTATCGCAATACCGGTAATTGTACGCCATGGCAAACTGAACGCGCAGCTCGAAATCAAAGACGCGGTTCTGCGGCCGGGCACGGGAAAAGAACCTTCTGTTGTGGAGTTTACCATGCTGCGCAGCGGCACGATGTCGGTCTATGGCGATATCGCCGTGATGTCTGTGGCTGAAAACGGCACCGTGGAGCAGGTCGCGGCAGTTAACGGCGTGGCAGTCTACGTACCCAATGCGACGCGCAAGGCCCGGCTTACCCTCCGCGGCAAGGAGGCTCTTCCCGCTAACGGCGCTCTTCGCGTAACATTCACCGAGCAGAGGACAGCCAAACCACTGGCTGAGGCGTCCATACCGTTACGGTGAAGAGGTGCCATCTATTTCTGTACCGCAGATTAGTCCTCGTAACAGCACTGTTCTTTGCCCTCAGTATGTCTGTCGCACAATCAGCCATTGCCAGTGATGATCAGGAGTTTGTGTACGCGCTGCATCTGGATGACCTGGTTCTTTCCCAATCCATCGTGGTACTGGAGCAAAATAGAGAGCTGTATGTCCCCCTTGGTGAGGTGGCTGCGCTCTTAAGTCTGGCGATCCGTTATGACGGAGAGGGGAAGGCGTCCGGCTATATTTTAGATGAGTCAAGGACCTTCACGCTTGATGCCATGGCAGGCACGCTCCGTATTCAGGGGAAAAGCTCCGTATTCGACAGAAATATAACCATCACTCAGAAGGAAGATGTGTTTGTAGCTGCCAGCGCACTCAGTGTCTGGTTACCGATCAATATAACCTACGATAAAGGGCTGCAAATCATCACATTACGCCTGCATTCCCGGTTTATTGTAACGAGGCAGGCGGAACAACACCCATAGCCTCATAAAGTGCTGCTTGTCGCTTTGTTACTTCACCCATACGTGGATCACGCCCGGGGTTCTC
>CAINRC010000014.1 GCA_903852495.1 uncultured Geobacteraceae bacterium
CCGACACTTTGCGCCAGTGAGGTAAAGACTGAATCGAGACAATAACGGTCAACCTGAGGGGTGTATTTAGCAAAATCCATTCGATATGATTCCGCAATTTCTCCCTGCACCTCGAAGGCATCCCGTAGCGAACCGTTTTCTTTGAATGCGTTGACAGCCGCCGGCATTCCACCGATGAAAAAATAACGTTTCAGTTCTTCACGGAGAAGATCATGCACAACGGGAGATATGCCAGCGGGGTTACCTAAAACAGCCGCAGCAGCCGGGGCGTTGCCGATCGCTTCGAGATATTCGGCGAAACAGAGTGGATAGAGGTTGAGAAACTGAACCCTGCCGACAGGAAAGGAGGCATCTTTAAGCGCAAATTCCAGAAGTGATCCGGCTGCCACGACATGCAGTTCCGGCATCTCCTCATAAAAATAGCGCAGGGCGGTTATGGCGCGAGGGCATGCCTGAATCTCATCAAAAAAGAGCAGGGTTTTTCCCGGAGAGATCTTCTGCCGCAGCAGCACCTCAAGGTCGGCGCAGATGCGCGCTGCGTTAAGATCGCCATCGAACAGCTTGCGCAGAGAGGGATTGCGTTCAAGATCAACCAACGCAACCGATTCAAAGCGGTTTTTCCCAAACTCTTTCAGCGACCAAGTTTTGCCAACCTGCCTGGCGCCCCGCAGAATGAGCGGTTTGCGGCGTGTGCTGTCCTGCCATTGCTGGAGTTGATCGTCAATAAATCTGCGCATAGGTCACCTTGTTGCAGGTTTAAATTTAAAAATACAAGGCAAATTTATAATTTAAAAGTTAAACATACAAGGCTATTTTATATTGTATAGCGTTTTATATTTTCAATATCATCCAATCGGTTCAATAACCCGTGCCACCGCACTACCACATTTTTTACAGGAACCACTTAATAAGAGAGAGTTGCCACACATTTTTCCGTCTTGAATACGTATCGTTGTACTCTTCCGACATTCCCCACACCAGACATTGTCCATGAGTTCTTTTTGTCCCGCTACCGGGATTTGTTGCCAACGAGCTTTTGCATCAGCGGTAAATTGGGGTATTTGTATGACGTTAGATCGTTTTTCAAGCATGGTTTCTCCGAGGGTATTTTTCGAACTACCGAGAAATCCTCGGTAGTTGCCATACAGAATCATTTTTCGTAGGGGCGACCCGGTGGGTCGCCCTGTTCCCGTCGCCGACCAGTTGTATTTTTCAGACAAATCAAAATCAAAGGCGGGCGAGCCAACGGCGTCGCCCCTACGGAATCAAATCTCCCCAACCATCGCTTCGGCATCCGGCAGGCGCAACTGGCCGGAGATCAGGCGGGGGAGCAGGGTGTCGCGGAGGGTGGCGAGGGTTTGGGCTTGTAATTCGTTAAACCGAATGCGCCTTATCAGTGGGTCAGTTGATCCCCGAAATGCTATTGTTGCAGTTCCATTGGGAATAACAGTCTTCTCGATTGCAAAGTCTGGCCAGTGCCCTTTATATTCTGAAAACTTTACGCGATCTTTGGTGGCATAATATGTCCAGACGGTATCAACGTCTTTTCCGACAAATGGCAATACATTTTGAATGGCCGAAAAATCGTACGAAATCATTCTCATGTAACAGGTGTGATTTGCAAACACCACAATCGGTGCATCTAGGCTTGCGTTAACACTTGGCGGATCGTTATGAAAACCAATGATTCCCGACTTGCCCTGGTCAAGGATTGGCACATTACCTTCTGGCAAGGCAGTCTTGTTATCATACTTCTTGCCCACGGATAGACGAGTTATAAAATCTCCAAAATTTCCAACCCGCCACCCCTTCGGCACCAACCCCAGTTCCGATTCCTCGAAACTGTCGGGGAAGAGCGCGGCGGTGTCAGCGTCCATACCTTCTGGTTCACGCCCATCCTGTTTGGCACGGATTGGGTCGAAGTCCACAAACCACGATTTGAACAGGGCTTGGGCGATGGCTTCGAGGGAGGTGTTGGTTTCGCGGAGGAGGGAAATGCGGTCGTCGAGCGACAGAAGCATCTCAGTAATTTGGCGACGCTCTTTCTCTGGTGGTATTGGAATAGGTAAGGCCCGAACATCTTTGAGATTGATCGTGACTTGTACCGTTGTGTTGGCACGGCTGCCAAGTAAGTGCTGGGAAAGTGGTGAACGAAGACAGAGTGCGATCCATTCGGGGTCAATATGCGGTAATGGATGAATTACAGCGACAGCGCGAGCCACATTAAACCCAATCATTGATTTCGGAACAACTGCAACCTGTCCAACAGAACCGACCAAGGTCAAGAGAACTTCGCCACCTGCTAATCTTGTACGACTGTACTTTGATTCTATTTCTGGAGTAATCCGCATGACATCAGACAAGTTAATATGAGTTCCATGGAAGTTATTTACCCGAATAATCGGCACCCCATCTGTAACTGCAACACCAGGCTGAACCACACCGTAACTGATTGAACTTTTTTGTGCACATTCTTCCAACGGGGAGAAAGCCCACCCACTCGGGAGTTCCGGAAGGTTAAAACTCATACCCCAACCCTCCCAGCTTCTGCCGGATCAGCCGAGTGACTAAACTGCATTGCTCGGCACAAGATGCACCTCAAGTTTGCACCCAACTGCTTGTGCATATTTTTTCAACGTTGCAATTGTCGGTGAATGGCCATTCCCAGAAAGCGCCGTTTCCAGCCGAGTCACAGCCGGTGCTTTCGTTCCCATCTTTTCGGCAACCTCTGCCTGGGTAAGACCGGTATTCTTCCGTGCCAGCAGCAGTTCTCGCAACAGATTGAACTCGGTATCCAGTTCATTATATGCAGCGTTGAATTCAGGATCTTTCTTCCATTCAGCAACCATCTGTTTATGGGTTTTAGTCGGTTCTGTACTTTTCATGGCGCCGCTATCTCCTTTTGCCGCCGGTGGGCGAGATCAAGCTCCCGCTTTGGGGTTTCGTTCGTCTTCTTTATGAACGAATGTAGAATAATGATTTTTCTTCCGACCTTCATGCAATAGAATACTCTGGCAATCCCCTCGCGCCCCTTTGGCCGTAATTCAAACAATCCTCCTCCCATTGCTCGTGAATGCGGCATACGAAGGTCAAGTCCAAACTCCTCCAACAGATTGGAAAGGCGGGTGTATGAAGCCCGAATCCCAATTGGCATGGCTGCAATTTCCAAACGAACTTCTTCGCTGTAGTAGTCAATTATCCAAGACATAGTTACCTCATAACATATTTGTTATGTTAGTTCAACTTGTAATCGATGGGCTTTTAGAACTCATACCCCAGCCCTCCCAGCTTCTGCCGGATCAACCCGTCAAGTTCCGCCCCCTTAGCCATCTGTTCACCCAACGTTTCGGTCAGTCGCTGCATCTTCTCGGCAAAGGCCTCGTCATCATCCTCCACCGCTTCTGCACCCACATAGCGTCCCGGTGTCAAAACATGACCATGCTCGGCGATCTCGGACAGCGTCACACTACGGCAGAAACCGGCCACATCGGCATATTCGGTATCAGTCTCCCCATCACCACGCCAGGCGCTCACGGTGTCGGCAATGCGCTGAATATCGGCGTCGGTAAACTCGATCTGCACCCGGCTGATCATAGTGCCCAGCTTACGGGCATCGATGAACAGCACCTCTCCCTGACGCTTGCTCTTCTGTTTGACAAGAAACCAGAGGCAAGCGGGGATCTGGGTGTTGAAAAAGAGTTGGCCCGGCATGGCCACCATGACTTCCACCTTGTCGGCCTCGACCATGGCTCGGCGGATGTCACCCTCGGAGTTCTGGCTGGATGACATGGAGCCGTTGGCCAGCACGATACCGCCTCTCCCCGCTGGTTTTAAGTGGTAGAGGATATGTTGCAGCCAGGCGTAGTTGGCGTTGCCTTGCGGCGGGGTGCCATACACCCAACGTGGGTCGCCTTCCAGGCTGCCGTGCCACCAGTCGGAGATGTTGAAGGGGGGATTGGCCAGCACGAAGTCAGCGCGCAGGTCGGGGTGCTGATTGCGGACAAAGGTGTCGGCAGGTTCTTTGCCCAAGTTGAAGTCAATGCCACGAATAGCGAGGTTCATCGCTGCCAGTCGCCAGGTGGTGGGGTTGGATTCCTGGCCGTAGATAGAGACATCGCCGATCTTGCCGCCGTGGGCTTCGATGAATTTTTCCGATTGTACAAACATTCCACCTGAGCCGCAGCAGGGGTCATAGACCTGGCCCTGATGCGGAGATAGTACAGCTACCAGTGTTTTAACAATACTGGCAGGAGTATAGAACTGCCCACCACGTTTGCCTTCGGCACTGGCAAACTGGCCAAGGAAATATTCATACACCTGACCGAGCAGGTCACGGGCACTCTGCCCGGTGGTGCCAAAACCAATGGTGGAGACCATATCCACCAGTTCCCCAAGCTTGCCATCGGGCAGTTGCACACGGGCATATCTTTTGTCGAGGATGCCTTTGAGCTTGGGGTTTTCGGTTTCGATCAGTGTCAGGGCATCATCAATCCGTTTGCCGATGTCGGGCTGCTTGGCCTGTGCCCGCAGGTTTTCCCACCGCGCCGCTTCCGGTACCCAGAAGACATTGACTTCCCGGTAATAATCCCGGTCTTCCAGTTCGCTTACTATCCCCGCAGTATCTGCATCCTGCATGTAATACTCGTCCTTGGGATCAGCAAAGCGTCCCGTCAGCTCGTTGCTGCGGGTCTGGAAGGTATCGGAGATGTATTTGACAAAGATGAGGCCAAGCACGACATGCTTGTATTCGGCAGCGTCCATATTTGCCCGCAGCTTGTCGGCAGTGGCCCAGAGGGTTTTTTTTATATCTTCGATCATGGGTTGGTGGATCCTTGAATGGTAGAGGATGTAAATTGAATATGAACCTAATATCGGCGAACTTACTTGTCTGGGTAAGTTGCTATTCCGTTTGAAGTGTTATTTTTCAAACATAATAACTACACCTTGAGATTTAGCGACTTGTTGAGAATATCCGCCAAAACCAGGAATGACACCCGCCTCATTTGTGCCTCCCAAAATAACTGCGTCGCCCCCGTGTAGGCAGGCGCATTTTTGTAATTCGATTATTGCTTCTGGGGTATTGTCCGAGATCATGCCACCACCCAGGGTTTGTGCCATACAAATCCCGAGTTCTGAATATTTTATGTTAACTGGTTGACGCAACAACACTTTAGCACCACAATCTTTTGGTTTCGATAAGGCAGTGGAGTTAGCCATACCTGTAGGAATAAATCGATGAGAAGCGCAGGAGGTCGTTGCCAAAACAATCAATAATAGGCCACTGATGTGTTTCATTCGCATGTTTTTACCTCTGGTTGTATTTTCTTAGATTATTATTTGATCGAAGCTTGGAAACTTTTTCTTCAAACATTCAATCGTGGAACGCCACTTCGGTGTCGTCGGCTTACAGATAGTATTCTGGTTACCAAAAAAACCAACTTCATTTACCGCGTTTTCAATAGGTACCGTTTGTAACCACTGAACAGGTACAAAATATTCACAGCGTTCTGGATCGGCCACAAAATCGTTGTGATAATTGCCGCGCAATGCAACTTCGAGAACGGGGCGCTCTCCTGTAGGCGTCATAACTTTGAAATCAGATGCAGGCTGAGAATGGCCGGTTACTCGTCCTACGCCAACAAAACCGGTGCCAGGCACCTTTGCCCACACTCGATCCCCAGGATTTAAAAGTTGCAGGGTTCTGCTATACCACGCGCCACCACCACCACAGATGAAGCCATAGTCCACTGCATCGGCCCAGGATCTCGTCTCACTGACACCATAAGAACAGTAAAATTCACCATTCCATGGTTCGTTAGCAACGCCAGGCGTAACAGCGGCGTTAATCTGAGTGTGAACGGGATCGAGTAGCCATGCGCGACTGAGGAGTTGTTCCGTACCGTTAGTGAATACCTGGAAGCACAGCACGTTTATTGGTATATCTCGCTCACTCAAGTATGCAACAATACGCTCGGTACTCGCATCGAGCGAGGCGGCCACAATAATGATCTGGTGGCTCTGGTTGAGTCCATCCTCATCAAGTTTTTGCCCAAAACGCTGGTTAAAGTCATCACTAAAACTTCTTCCCGGAGCGAAACGACTGTAGATGGCAGCGATGTCCTGAGGGCGTAGCTTCTCTACCCAGGAAGCATAATCAAGAGCCTGTGCGACAACCTCACGCGGAGTGCGATCACGTTTCAATTCAATCAATACAAGCGAACCGTCTGGAGCAATAGCAAGTAGATCAATACGTCCTCCGAAACCGGTGTCCTCCTGTCGTCCAATCAGCATCCACTCGTCCGAAAGCATTCGTGGTGCGCTGATAATCATATTTTCAAGTAACTGTTCACTGGCGAGAGTTGATTCTGTGAGCATCTGTGGTGGGGAACCTACTTTCCATAAGGCGGTTCGGATGGGCATATACTGGCTCCTTACTCATTTGACTGGAGGAAAACCGAATGTGTCTGTATAGCAGGATATGAGAGGGAATAACACGGGAATTAGTCTTCATTAAAAAACTAATCGCGGATATTTCCCACCGCAACTTTCTCTCGTATCGCTTCCAGCAGATCAGAAACAAATAGTGCCCCCTCTCTTTTCTTATAGTATTTCGTATGTCACTGTCACAGTATCGCTGGCGTTTAAGTCATTAGGTTGAATATCTGGTGGGCATAATTCCTCACCGCAACATGGACTTGCATCGTAATCAGTCTCGTTATAAAACCTGACTTCGCTCCAACCATATTCGATGGTGATTATCTGTCCAAGTGTTATCCCAGCCGCATCGGCGATTGTATCAGCATTTACCTTTGCTACAGCCACAGAATTTCGTAATAATTGCCTCCGCACAGTTTCAGGGTTGCTAACTCCAAAAGAAATAGAAATCGCTGATTCACTGGAGCTGTCGCTCGCTCCATAAGCAAGGGCTTTAAACACGGCGTCCATGCGCTGCTTATCAAGTGATATTTCAACACTTAACCGGTGTGTGCCTTTATACCCATCCGGTATATGCTTCCCTTCGTCCCGTGAATATGACGTGACTGCGGTAATTGAGTAGTCACTTGTTCTAATCTCTTCCTGGCAGATACCCGCGCTGACAAGACGCTTACGAAAATTGTCTACATCGATGTTCAGCACGTTATATGTGCATGGATAATCACAGCCCTTTGAAGTCACCAGTACGGAATACCTACAGATGTCCGGGACGACTGAAACACTTCCTTTACCCTGTATTTTAAGCGTTTTCATGATACCCTCCTACAAAATTGAAATCGATCCTTATAGTTTAGAGGTATCACAGTGGTGCGATAAAATAAGTCATTATCGCTATTTTGCTGTGAGAAAGCCGTTTTTATACAGGAGGAATCCAACACGACGACAGCAGAACTTGGCGTGTCAAGCTGATAGCAGAAATCGACCTTTCCCCCAGGACCTAAATCATTGAAAAATCTGATATTTCGGCTATAAAGAACCCTGCGGGAGCAGCGGCTTCGGCGCCTCCCCTATAAGCAAGGACACGGTTTCAACGGCTGCTGCGCGCGGATCAAGTGTGGTGTCTGAAATTCCCGAAACCACTTTGGCGTGATTATGATCCACAATTCCGGCCTGACTCCACATCTTCACCTGGGGTGTAACAATATAGGCCGAAAAGGTTTGATGACCGTTCCCCGGACGCTCGCCGATAATATGAATAACCGCTTTGCGTGCCGCCTCATTGCCGTTGTCGGCAAAGAGCAGCTCTCCAATGCGGTAACCGGCGCGTACCCGCCCGCCGATAACCACCAGGTTTTCCGGTGCGGTGCGAAATCCCTTTTGTGCCAGTTCGGTACGCAGCGCCAGGTAATAGGGGGTGAAATGCCCCTTATCCATCAACGCCCGGGCATTTAAACCATCGGATAGCACGATCACCACATCCGGATCAAGATTCCGCTCCCTCCACTCCTTGCGCAATTTTTTCAGCCGAACCAGTGATTCCGCGTCGAGATGTTCCCCCGTAACCGGACGGCCTATATATTCATCCCTGTTTTTTGCACTGCTTTTCAGTACGACAGCGTCAGGCACAGTTCTGATGAATTCGGGGGATAGCTCCATTATGAGGCTTTTTTTCGCGTCATCATATAAGGCATGAATTTCTCTGTTCAGACCCGGCTCCATCTCCCACGCAGTTGTGCCGTGCCCTATCGCAAGCGGAACACCTCTGGCTTTTACTGACTGGATGATGCGGCGCCCTTCCGTATAGATTTCCTCCTGCGAACGCGGATCTCCTTTCAGCTTCCGGTACTGATAATAGACCCAGATAGAGTCGCCGAAATGTACGGTAGGCTTTCCGTCCCGGTCGATGACCTCAATTTTTTTGAAAAATGACCACATAGCGTCATTCACTTTGTAGCCGAACTTTTCCCTGATGCGTACATGATCCTGAAATGAGGTGGTGAGATAGCTCAACATCGGATCGTTGCGGGTTGGCAGTGCCATCAGATAGGCCGGATTGGCTGGCATGATCTGGTCCTGGCACCACTCCAGATCATCAAGTGAGACCGACATATGCAGGGTGGTGCAGATATCGAGACCGATTGCCAGTCCATGCAGTTTGCCCATGACGATATCTTCCAGGCAGGTGCGCACCAGTTGCTCTTTGGTACGAAACACTTCGGGACCGATAAAGCCGGCCACATCATTCAGGATGACCCATGCGCCCCTTCCATCGGTTTTCACGCTGGCGATCTTCTGCTTCATCGCCCTGGCAAAGCCGTATTTACGCGCTTCATGTACCACCATGTCAAAACCATGATCGTGACCATTGGTAAAATCAGCGCCCTGACCGGTTTCAAAGTAAAGCCCGAATGTCCCGGTTCTTCCGGCCGCGTAGGCCATCATTTTGCTGACGGAGATATCAAAGGTTTTGTTGGCGTTTTCTACTCCGGCGATGCTCTGGAAAAAAAGATCGGTGGAACCCGGGTGGTTCTTCTCCACCTGATTTTGTACGTCAATATGGGCGAGCACACTCCAGGGCAATGTTCCCTTCAAGCCGAAAGTTTCTACGACATCTTTAAGGGCCAGTTCGACCGCCTTTACCGAATCCGGAGCGCTGTCCACCGGGTTCGTCCCCAGCAAAACATCTCCTACGGCAAAGGAAAAGCCGTTAAACACCTGCCAGATGATCTCTTCAGAATTGTCTGTAGGAGAATTCGGCTGGATTCGCGCACCCATATACCCCCTGGCGCCGATATTACCGCCGGGGAGAGGGTTGAAAACCGTTTGCCCTGCCCGGATCAGCTCCGCGTTGTTCATCAATTTGACGACGCACGCGATTACATCGCTGTTCAGGCCGGGCATGATGGTTTTGATTTCATGTTCCGGGCGGGTCAGCAGAAAGCGTTTCAGATCACCAATGTTCCACCCTTGTATGCGCTGGTAGGCGGAGTTGTCGATATCGCTCCAAAGAAGCGCCTGCTGTACATCCTGAAAGAGCGGAGTTTCATGCAGTTCCCTGATGGTTGTTTCGGCCAGTAATTGACGGGCGAGCAGGCGGGTCTTTTGATCACGTGCAGCCACTCCGACAGCCGCGTCGCCTTCCTTGAATTCATTGGCCGCACCGATAATCTGCTGATACAGGGCATGATTGAATGTTCCGTTTCCGGTTCTTCTCACATACTGAAAAACCCCTTCATTACGCTGAACCTTTGAAATCACGACAAACTCCTTTGGCGCAGAACTGTACTCACCAGCGGCAGACGCAACGGAAGAAACCATCAAGAGTATGCTGATGGTCAATACAATCAAATCTGCATTTAAACCGAACGGCGCACTTGTTGTTTTTTTTGAGAGCATAGTCAAAATTATCCTCCAAAAGTGGAATACCCTACGGTACCACCAGAGTTACCGTTGCCGTAAGAAATGATTCAAAGATACCCTGGAAAGAATCCTGCGGGAGCGGCGGCTTGGGTGATGGCGGGTCCACAATGTCGCAGGCAACAAGCTCGACGGCGCCGTTCTGAACCGCATCTGCGGGGAGATACATCGGTGAAGGGGGTGTGCCATCAGCGTTAAAAGACGCCAGCTTCTGGAGCGTTCCGGTCCGATCACGGAAATAAACGGCTACCTGCTCTACAGGTGACTGGCCCCCTTTCTCGAAGGAAAACCCCAGCCCTTCGATTCGGAGCTGTCCTGGCTCTTTAGTGATATGGGCAGCGGCAGTGTCAAAGCTGAATCGCCCTTTGCGGTTGTCGTAGCCAAGTTTTGAGGGGATCGTTGCCTGATACTGGATTTCCGAAGCGGGATCTATCCACCGGTTGAAACCGGACCCGGCAACCCAGCTCCCGGTAATAGAAAACTTCGGATACAGGACATACGGAAACATATAGGGGCTGCGATTAAATGCGTTCACTGCACCTTCGATGTATGATCCTCCAAAACGCCCCGTAAAAAGAAGGAAATCAAACTCATCCCCGTATTTAATCTCGTTGATGCGCGGCATCATCCTGACCTTCCCCAGCTCTTTGCCACCATACCAGAGCCCTCCGCCGCTGTGCATAGGAGCATCGACACCGTTTCCGCATGATGTTTCACCGGGATCGGGGGAAAAAAAAGAGGCGTGGGAACCGTTGGCCACATACACGACCGGGTGCGCTGTGGGAATCCCGTCCGGCGCGTGCTTTCTGACATTTTCCCACGGTTCGGCCGTTCCTTTGAAATGCTTGGCATACGCCGCACCAAGCGGTTTGAGGCCGTGAGGGCCCGGGATCAAAATGACGGCGATGTTTTCCGCCTCTCCTTCATGATAGTTGCCCGCGCCCCATATCCAGCTTTTACCCTGGCTGTCGGTTTTCAGGATGGACAGGTGATTGACGTAATAGGGGAGCCAGTACTGCAGGACGACGGCATCCGGGTGGAGGGTGCCTTCCCAAAGGAGCGGGGTCCTGATGAGCCGGCCATATATGGCGTTGGGATAGAGGCTGACGATGTCCCGCCAGGGGTGAGCTATGCTTTCAAACGGCTGGGGGAGGTCAATAAAATAGTCGTCCTTGCGGCCGTTGAATTCCCGCCGGTGTGCCGATGTCGGTAATTCCGAAAACACCTGATCCTGCCAAAGATCGCTTTTGATCATCGCCTGTTCTTTGCCATCTTTTTCAGACGGACCGGCAAGGATGGCGCTGATATTTTTTGGGGGTAAGTCAATATAGACGATGCCCGTGTTCGGATTGGTGATGATATCTGTTTTCAGGATCGGGGCATATATGTCCAGAAGCGCCTGGGACGAGAGGCCGCGGGTATCAAGCCCTTTCAGGGCGGCATCGTTGACCAGATCGGTATCGCGGAGGAAATACGTGTCCACTTCGTCGATAAGGAGTGCTTCGCCACTGGTTTCTTTCTTCATAAGCAGCAGAGAAACTTCGGCAAAACTGGCCCCGGTAAATTCATGGGGCAGGGGGCCGATGCGGAAGGTCTCCTCTCGTCCCGCCTGCACACCCCCCAGAGAAGAGCGCATCTGAAGATCTTCAAACGGTTCGTGAAAATCCAGCGCGATTTCATAGTCGCCGGGGACGGAAATTCTAACCTGCACCTCCAGAAAGATCTTCCCCGAATCTTCAAACGTCCAGTTGCTCCCCTCGATAATGCCCTGATTCACGCGATGAATGGCTTCTGCTGCCGCGACCTCTTTGATATCACCGCTCCGGTTGCAGATTCTGTCCTTCATATCAATGGTCAAAGCTGGCTGGATTATCGAACAGCTGGTGAGCCCGAAGCAGAATGCAACGATGAGGAAGGAGCGGATCACGCTGAGAGCACCTGTCACGGGGCCACCTTCCTTTCATTCATTATTGTGATCGGCAGCGACAGGAGGAAGGCGGTAAACTCCGGCGTGTCCAGTGTGTCGCCGATAGCTTCGGCGGCGAGATCGGCGGGGAGCATTATTGCCTGCTCTGCCATGGAGTCGTAGCGCCAGTTTTTTATTTTGATGACTGCATCGCCATGAACAATCATCCATTGGCCCAGCATCCCAAATGGTTCTGAACAGACCAGTACGGGATATTTGTTATAACCGCTGGCGTAGGTGAACCGGTGCCACTGGATTTCACGCCCCTCGCTCATCTGTTCCACAAATCCGTTATAGGTGTAGAGGGCGGTACCAATAATGGTTGAACCGTCGGGCGACAAAAAAGTGAAGCGTCCAGAGGAAATTTTGACCCTTGCCATATCCGAACTGAAGCGTTTCAAAAATGCCCGTTTGATGTCTTCAGCGGCAGGCCCCTTTGCAGCGGCCGCTGCCTTTTTAAAGAGCCCCATCCGGTCCAGAGAATCAACCTGTGAGGAAACGGACACCCATTCTCCCTCCCATTCTGCTGTCTTCGGAGTTTTGATGACACGTTCACCCGGTCCGGTGGACTGATCAGGAACGGGCGGAGTCAACGGTGCGCCAAGCGCAGCAGAAGCAGTGAGAATTATGGCGATTATTATAATTCGAATCATGTCTGTTCCCCGAATACAACAGATATCCCGGCCGGACCAGGTGCTCAGCGGTAGGTCACCGGCAGCGAGCAGTCACGGGCAGCCAGCATTGAGATAAGAAGGCCCGGGTCGTCGGTGATGATACCGTCCACGCCCCATTCGATAAGCTTGCTCACAAGGGCTACATCAAAAGTCGTTCCGCTGTGCTCGGGCCAGGTCCAGACGACAACCTTCAACCCAAGGCGGTGAGCCTCGTCCAGCGTTTCCTTGGTCAGTTCCACGTCCTCCGGCTCCCAGCAGGTGCCGCCCATGTCCTTGACCATCTGCGGGATTGAGTTGCCGTGGTCCTTAACCAGAACGCCGCCGGTCCAGAGACCTGCCTTGGCGGGGTCGGGGTCGTAGAAACTGTTGGGGGTACCGGGTTCATTGTCCCACTCAGTGAGGTAGGCCGTTTTTACCCGGGCATCAAGCTTCTGCAACTCGTACAGGCAGCGCCAGTCAAACGATTGGATTTCGCTCGTTCCAACGATCCCCTCCTCCGAGATAACCCGGTAGAGCGCTGCGGCAAACTGGGCCGGCGTGTACGTCCAGTCCGGGTTTACGGGATCGGTCTTGAACTCGATCTGGAAGCCGACCCTGCCGGCTGTTCGTGCATTGACATAGCGGATGACCTCGCGCAGGGTGGGCATGTGGACGCCGTCCATGCCGAGTTGAGCCGGGAAAAACTTGCTGTATGGGCTGGCTGGATCCATGCGGCCGACGTCATACAACTGAACTTCTGCCAGCGTGAGATTTTTCACGAGTTTCCGATCGGTAATGAAGGCCCCGCTGGCATCCCGGACGATGTCGGGGTTGAGCCGGATGTCGTGCGAGACGAGGATTTCACCGTCCCGGGTCATGACGATGTCCATGTCCACCCAATGGGTGCCGATGGCGAGGCCGGTCGTGTAGCCAGGGATCGTGTTTTCGGGAGCGAAGCTTCTTGCCCCGCGGTGGGCGTAGACTTGTACCTGCTTCTTGACGACGACCGGGTTGCTGCCCGAGCCGCAGCCGATTAAAAAGAGCATGATATTGATTAAACTCGTGAAGCTCAGCAAGCGGCGCATAACTCCCCCCTTCTTTCGTCTACATCGACTGTCTCACGTATCCATTGCTTCTAAATTGACAGCGTTACACCATCTTGGCTGTGATTCTGTACTTTAGAGTAAATTGTGTCAAACGAATAGGGGGCACCTCCTGGTGGCAGGTGTCTTCTTCTCGCCCCGCTGTAGAGTTTCTTTTCGAAAAACCTGCCATCCCCTAGAAACGCGTCAATCATCCGTCTCAACAGTAGTTTTCTAGCGCTGTAAAAAACAGTGCATTTTTTGTGAGTATTCTTTACAATTTGCTCCGGAATCTGCTAACTACATACGTGTTGTTTTAATAAAAAAGTACAGATAAGAAACAGAATTACAATAAAAACCTATCGTTTACCAGGCCTGAAATCATGATGAAACAAATTACATACAGGTGGAGAGAAGGGTTTATGCGGATTGGCTATCTACTCCTGCTGTTCGTGATAGCCACTGCCGCGCTCCCTGCAGCGGCCTCTGAAACCCCGCTGAAAAAGGTTTCCCTGGCACTGTTGTGGAGTCCTCAGGCCCAGTTTGCCGGATATTACGTCGCCCTCGACAAGGGGATCTATGCCAAACACGGCATGGAACTGAAAATACTTGCTGGAGGGCCGGGGCATTCTCCCGTGCAAACACTGAACAACGGCACAGCCGACTTTGCCATCCTCTGGCTGACAACCGCCCTGCAGCAGCGCGCTGCCGGTATCAAGCTCGTCAATGTGGCGCAACTGGTTCAAAAATCCTCCATGATGCTGATTTCCAGAAAATCCAGCGGTATCAAAACTGTAGCAGATATGAACGGCAGGAAAGTAGGACTGTGGGGGGGGGATCTGTCGATTCCGCCCCGCGCCCTGTTCGCCAGGCACGGCATCAAAGTACTGGAGGTGCCGCAGTCGCATACGGTGAATCTCTTCCTGCGGGGAGGAATCGATGTTACGTCCGCCATGTGGTACAACGAATATCACACGATCCTTAACTCAGGGGTGGATCAGGAGGAGTTGAATGTCGTATCCCTCAGTGAACAGGGGATGAATTTTCCGGAGGACGGGATATATACTCTGGAGAAAACTCTCCGTAATAACCCCTCCTTAGCGGAGGCCTTTGCCGCAGCATCACTTGAAGGGTGGCGCTACGCCTTTGCCCATCCTGACGAGGCACTGGACATCATCACAAAGCGGATGCGTGAAGCACAATTGCCCAGCAACCGGATTCACCAGAAATGGATGCTTAACCGGATGCGGGATCTCATCATGCCTGCTAACTCCCCTGCAACGCCCGGCCTTCTTACGGAACAGGACTACCGGGCGGTCGGGAGTGCGCTGCAAAGGGGTGGTCTTATTCGGAATTATCCTGACTATGCTACGTTTACCGGGAGGCACCGTGCCGGGGAAAAGTAGTATCGTCATAAAGCTTGTTCTTGTCATCACACTCTGCAGCACGCTTATCTTTGCTGTGGCCCTCGGCTATAACTACTACAGCTCCCGCTCCATTCTGGAAAAAGAGTTGGAAAGCAATGCGCGGAACCTTTCCCTGTCATTGGTGAACAGGGTGGAGACTGAACTTTCCGTTGTTTCACGGGTTACAGAAGGCGTGGCCCGCGCACTGGAAACAGGCAGGTATTCGGAAAAAGAACTTCACACCCTGATTAGAACCACTGTCGAAAAGAATCCCGAAATATTCGGTTCGGGTGTCGCTTTTGAACCGTATGCATTCAGCAAAACGTCCCGTCTGTATGCGCCTTATTACTACCGGGAAAATGGCAAGATTGCTTTTACCCGGCTGGATACATCGTATCTGTATGTTCCCTATCTCCTCTGGGACTGGTACCAGAGTCCACGAGAACTGGGCAGGCTTGAATGGAGTGAGCCGTACTTTGATGACGGGGGAGGTAATCTTGCCATGTCGACCTGTTCGGTTCCCTTCTACGGAGAGACCGATGGGGTGCGGCATCTTAAAGGGATTGTGGCCACAGATATCACGCTCGACTCGTTGACGAAGCTGGTCTCCTCCGTCAAGATACTCAAAACCGGGTACGCCGCCCTTCTCTCCCGCAACGGGATGGTACTCGCCCATCCGTTGAAGGATGCGGTCATGAACGAGAGCTTCTTCAGCATCGCCGAGGCACGCAATGATCCCTCACTACGTGAGCTGGGTAAAAAAATGGTCGCGGGTGAAACCGGTTTCATACGGTATAACAGCCTGGTAGGCGTCAGAAGCTGGATGTATTATGCGCCGATCCGTTCAACCGGCTGGACGCTTGCCGTCCTGTTTCCCGAGGCGGAACTCCTGGAAAACATCAATCGCCTGAGTTTGATCATGGGGGTCATCGGCTTCGCGGGGGTCCTGCTCTTGACTGCGGCGGTAGTGTACATCGCCCGCTCGATCACAAAACCTCTCCGGTCACTGGCAGAGGCAACCCATGTGATGGCTTCGGGAAACTTTGATCTGGAACTCCCGGTGGTGCGGTCTAACGACGAAGTCGGTGTCCTGGCGCAAGACTTTCAGGTTATGAAAGAGTCGCTGAAGGAGTACATCAAAAACCTGACCGAAACCACTGCGGCCAAGGAACGCATCCAGAGTGAACTCCAGGTGGCGGCCGACATCCAGGCCAGTCTGCTGCCACGGCAGTTTCCCGCATTTCCGGAACGATCCGAGTTTGATATATTCGCTTCCATGGACCCGGCTAAAGAGATTGGCGGCGATTTCTACGATTTCTTTTTTATTGATGATGACAACTTTTGCTTCCTGATTGCCGATGTTGCCGGCAAGGGGGTCCCTGCAGCACTGTATATGATGGTGGCAAAAACTCTGCTGAAATCCGAAGCGCAGCGACTGGGGGAGCCTGATCAGATCCTTGCGTATGTAAATAAGACGCTTGCTATTGATAATGACAGCTGTATGTTTGCCACAGTATTCTGTGCCATTTTGGAAATCAGTACCGGAACAGTGCGCTTTGCCAATGCCGGTCACAACCCCCCGCTGGTCATGGACTCTCAAGGGGTGCGCTATCTTGCCCTGAAGTCCGGCTTTGTACTGGGTCCCATGGCGGATACGGTGTATGAAACTGAACGACTCATCATGCAGCCTGGGGACACCCTTTTCCTTTATACAGATGGAGTGACGGAGGCGACAAACCTGACAGACGACCTGTTCGGAGAACCGAAGCTGCTGAATGCTCTACAGGATGGGCCCAGGCAGGAGTCTGACCAAATGATTCATGCTATCCGTGATGAAGTAACGCGGCACGCCAACGGCGCTCCGCAATCCGATGATGTTACCATGGTCGCCATAACATACCGGGGAACTGTGGTGTAAGAGAACTGCTATACAAATTAAAGGAGAGAACTATGGAAATTCAGACAAGGAATGAGGCAAACACAACGGTAATAACCATAACCGGCAGGTTTGATGCGGTCACCGCGCCTGACTACGAAAAAAAAGTACAGGAGTTGATTGTCGGCGGCGATATCCGCATTGTGGTTGACTTTGCAGGCCTCGATTACATCAGCAGCGCAGGACTGCGCGGGTTGCTGGTTACGGCAAAGCTGCTGAAGGCAAAAGGGGGGCAGGTTCGCTTTGCCAATGTCGCGGGTACCGTCAAGGAGGTATTCGATATCTCAGGTTTCGGCACCATTTTCCAGATGGA
This sequence comes from uncultured Geobacteraceae bacterium, assembly GCA_903852495.1. Taxonomy (GTDB): domain Bacteria; phylum Desulfobacterota; class Desulfuromonadia; order Geobacterales; family Pseudopelobacteraceae; genus JACRCG01. Next base: position 17,209 of record CAINRC010000014.1, read on the forward strand.
TGCCACGGTGGCCGCCTCCCTTGCCGCCATCGCATGAACGGCCATGAAAAACGACATGAAATGTATTGCCGCCAAGATTGAAAACCTGAATGGTGCGAACGATTTTGTTGAGGAGTACGCTGACCTTTTCGGCCTGCCGGCCAAAAAGAAGTTTGGTCTGCTGCTTGCTCTTGAAGAAGCCTTCGTCAACATCTGTGGCTATGCGTATCCGGATGGTGAGGGAGAAGTTGAACTATCCTGCGCGGGAAATGATGATGTGCTGACTCTGGAAATTGCGGACAGAGGTAAACCGTTTGATGTCCTGTCGCTTCCCGATCCGGATTTAACGCTGGACATCATGGATCGTCCCATCGGTGGCTTGGGAATCTATTTCATCCGCACGCTGTCGGACAGCGTCAGCTACCGCCGTGAAAACGAACGGAATATCCTGCGGATTGAATTCAAACGCAGTCAGGAGAACCCTGCATTGTAATTAACCGCTATTTTTCTACTTCATCAGCATCTTCAGTGCCTGCTTCAGTAGTCCTTCCACTGAAACATCTCCGCCGGCATCCAACCCGGCCAAAACTTTTCTGACATGCTGATCTTTATAACCGAGATTCAGCAACGCCGACATGACGTCATCCGCAACGTCATCACCCGGAATCTTCCGCTTGTCAGCAGCGGGAAGTGATGATAAATCAAGCTTTGCCACCTTGTCCTTCAATTCCAGCACCAAGCGCTCTGCTGTCTTCTTCCCGATGCCGGGTATTGTTGACAGTTTGTTAAGATCACCCTGTGATAGGGCCTGAGCAAGCGGGCCGGGCTGGATATTGGAGAGAATATCACGTGCCAGCTTGGGGCCTACACCGGAGACGGAAATTAATAGCTGAAAAAAAGATTTTTCCGGACGGGTGCGGAAGCCGTACAACAGAATGGCATCTTCCCTCACGCTGGTATGGATGTGCAGTGATGCCACCCCCCCCTCTTCAGGCAGTTCATAATAGGTCGAAAAGGGAATGTGTACGCGATAACCGACCCCCTGCACATCCAGAATAATATGGTCAGGGGATTTGTGGGCGATTATACCGGTGAGAAGCGCGATCATAGTTTCATGTCTCTCCAGGAGGTTTTTTTCTGCTTCATGCCCGGAATAGCGGAAATCCGGCCAAGATCATATGAGTTTATGTGGCAGATTGCGACTGCAAGCGCATCCGATGCGTCAGCCTGGGCGATCTCGGGGAGTCCGAGCAGTGCCTTGAGCATCTTCTGCACCTGGGCTTTTTCTGCCCGTCCCTGACCTACTACGGCCTGCTTTACCTGCAGTGCGCTGTACTCGGCAACCGGCAACCCACAGTGTACCGCAGCAACTATGGCGGCTCCGCGAGCCTGGCCAAGTTTGAGGGCACTTTGCGGGTTGGTGGCAAAAAAGATGTTTTCAACGGCTACCTGATCGGGCTGGTGCTGGGCAATGATCGTCAAAAGCCCGTCAAAGATCTTTTTCAGTCTGCCGGGGAAATCGACCGCTGAATCTGTGAAGATGGCGCCATTGTCAATATGGACCAGACGATTGCCGACTTTTTCCACAATGCCGTAACCGGTAATGCGAGAGCCGGGATCAATCCCGAGGACAATCATGGTGCGGCTCCTTTTGTTCAAAAAAACAGGCGCCCAAAGCTGTTGGACGCCCGTTGCGTTAAAAAACAGGTGTTGTGATCTACTTGCGCAGAACTTTGATGACTGCGGAGATATCCTCTTCCCCCAGGCCGGCATCCACCCCCGCCTGATATACCTTGCAGGCCGTTTCTGCCGCCGGGAGGGTGAGGCCGACGAGTCGGGCGGCATTCATGACCATATGGAGCTGGTCGTTGACATACTTGAGGGCCAGACTGCGGGAAAAATCCCCTCGTGCCATGGCCCGGCCCTTTTGGTGGAAAAGTGGCGATGCCACACCGCGGGTATCGAGAATTTCGAGAATCTTATCGGCATTAAAGCCCATTTTTTCTCCCAGCACCAGACCTTCCGCCAGTACCTGGACCAGTTCAGCCTGCACCAGGTTTACGATAAGTTTCATTTTAGTGGCGTCACCAATCTGGCCGACATGGATGGTATTCAGTCCGAAAAAAGAGAATGGTTCACGGCATCTGCCGGCCAAAGCGGGGTCACCGGCGGTGATGATCGTCATAAGTCCGTTGACTGCGTGGTCTTTACTCCCCCATACCGGTGCATCCAAATACTGAATGTTCTTTTTCGCACATTCTTCAGCCAGTTTCATTGTGGTTTCAAGGGAGTGCGAACCCATATCAGCGAGGATTGTGCCGCTGTCGATCCCGGCCAGGATGCCTTTTGGGCCAAAAAAGAGCGGGCCCAACTCATCCCCCTCAGGAACGATGGCGATGACAAGGTCACGTCCCTTGGCCGCTTCGTACGCAGAGGATGCAGCAGTGGCACCGGCAGCCGCCAAATCTTTAACAATTGACGTTTCAGTGTCATACACGGTCAGCTCATAGCATCCCTTGGCCAGGTTGACAGCCATATGACGCCCGACAGTACCAAGTCCGATAAAACCAATTTTCTGTAACATGCAATACCTCCTGTAGGTGGCTACAATTTAATAGGGTGTAAATCTATATGAGTTTTAGTCGGCTGGCAATAATCAAATATCATTGGCCGGCTTTTTATCTGTTTTGGGTCAGCGGGACACACTCACGCCAATCCGGCTGCATATGGCTGAAATTGCGCAATTTGAGCAGCGCGGCGAGACCGGGTGGCAGTGATTCTGCCCGAATGCAACTAAAAGGTCGTTAATTTCTATCCAGTATTCGGGAGGCAGCTGCACTCTCAGGACATTTTCGGTTTCGTCCGGTTTTTTTGTCGAAACATATCCCATACGATTGCATATTCGGTGAACGTGGGTATCAACACAAATTCCCGGTTTGCCGAAGCCAAGAGTCATGACAAGGTTCGCGGTTTTGCGGCCGACACCGTTAAATTTGAGCAGTTCATCGATTTCATCCGGAACGATTCCGCCATACTCTTCCACAAGCCTGCGGGATATTGCTGCTATCTGTTCGGCTTTGGTGCGATAAAACCCGGCAGGATAGATCAACTGGGCTATGTCTTCCACAGGGAGATCTTTCATCGCTTCTGCGGTCTGCGCCCGGGCAAAGATCCGGGCAGACGCCACCGCAGTGACTTCATCCTTGGTGCGTAGAGATATGATGCACGAAATCAGAACCTTGAACGGGCTACCGTTGCACTGGGCCACGATAGAAACCGCCGGAGTCTGCCAGTTTTTATATTCTTCTCGAAGAATCGAAATAATCGTATGTATTTCATCAGGTTTCATGGCCGGCATACTAGCCTATGCACAGTCTCACCGCAATAGCGGTTTTCTTTTCCGCCGTGGCGCGCTAGTATGCGCTGCATGAGTATCGACCTGCATATACATACCAGTTATTCCGATGGCGCTTTCACTCCTTCCGAAATTGTTGACCTCGCCGGTAAAGCCGATGTGCACGTGATTGCCATTGCCGACCATGATTCCGTTGCCGGGGTAGGGGAGGCGACCGCTGCGGGAGTGAGTGCCGGTATTGAGGTGCTTCCGGCCGTTGAGCTTTCCGTGCAGTTCGGGGAGTGGAGCGACGTTCATCTGCTTGGTTATGGTATTGACTGCTCCGATTCAGATTTTCTACTGAATCTCAATAGTTTCAGGGATCGACGCGAGGGGCGGAACGATGAAATCCTCGAACGGGTGAACGACTGTCTGCAAGAGGAGGGGCGGACAGCTGTAAGGCGTCAAAGTGTCCTGGCCTTTGCCCGCGATGCCATCGGTCGTCCGCATATTGCCCGGGCATTACTGGAACAGGGGTATGCAGTTTCAGTGGAAGATGCTTTTCGGCGCTATCTTGTCCCGTGCAATGTCCCGAAAAGTTACTGGCCAATGGCTGAGGCGATCGCTGAAATTCATCGGATCGGCGGAGTTGCTGTACTCGCTCACCCCACCAGCATCACCAAAAACCTGGAAACGCTGAGTGGAGTCATTGCCTATCTTCAAGCAGCAGGTCTGGATGGAATAGAGGTATACAACAATATGGGCTGGCCGCTTGAGATTGAATTTCTGCGTCGTACTGCGGAGGGGCGGGGGTTGCTGCTGACCGCCGGTTCTGATTTTCACGGGATTGAAGAAGGGCTTGAAATCGGAAAGGGGCGGGAAGGGCTTCGCTTTGACAGCACCCTGCTCGCCCCACTGTATGACCGGATACAACAGATTCGAAAAAAATAAATTACATTTTTTCTTTATAAGCCTTGTAATCAACCACATGAATATCTTCCGTGACTGAAGTAACTCCCTTTACTGATTTAACAATTTCTATAGCCGCCTTTTTCTGCATTTCGGAAACTATATACCCGCTGATGGACACATTCCCCTTGTTTATCGAGATGGTAAAGGGACGATAATCCTCTAAAACCGGGGCATTCAGAAGGGCTGTTTCAATCTTTTTTGACAGAATAATACTGTCAATCACCGCAACTGATGATTTGTCTGACTCTTTCAGGGCCGGTTCTTTGACGGTTGCTATAATACAATCGACAATAGTCGCTTCAGAAAGACGGGAAGTGTTAAAGACCAGATCATAATTGTCAGGATCCTGCCAGTCACGGTCGAAATAGAAATGAATAAATCCTCCCCGTTGATGATCACTGCGGCGTATCAGCGAACGGGCCATATCCGGGTCGATCCACTCCCTTTCGGCAAACCGCTCAACTCTCCCTTCAAATTCCGCAATAAAGCGGAGGCGAAGCAAATTTCTGCATCCTTTCAGCAAATCCTGACCACCCCGTCCATATACAACCACGTTCCCTTTACGGGCAAGATCGAGGATAATAAGTTCGATAGCGTTAAGGGCGGCTGCCCGCTTGCGGTCTTCTGCCGTTACGTAGGATGGTGGTTTTTCATCAACCATCTGAAGCATTTCCGGCGTAAGCCCGTATTTTGTTGCAAGTGACTTGATCCGGGGTCCATCTATGAGGGTATATTTCAGTTTTTTGGCTACATCCGAGGCGATCTGATAGGCCCCTGTGCCCATTTCGCGTGATACGGTTATAATTGCCATTGTCCAGCCTCCAATAGAGTGAACCAGTTTAGATGGTTATAGCATGTAAAATATTTGTATACAAGTTGATCGTGTTGACGTTTTCGTAATACAAAAAAAATATCCGGTAAGTTAGCGGGGTATAGCCGCAGATACGGCGAGTTTTCAGCTATTCCACCGCAACGTTCACCGTTACCACAACTCTGCGGGGAATGCCGCCCTGAGTTATTTCCAACGGAATCCGGATAGTTGAACCATCAGATACGACTTCCTGTGACAGTACGGTCACCTGTGGCGGATTGTACCGGGAGCCAGCTGAAATGTCTGCCTGGTCCCGTTCTTCCACCGAATCTCCCCGGGGAGAAGATGCGGTATGTGCGTCCGCTTCTGAGGACTCAATCTCCATTTTTGTCCGGTCGAGCAGTTGACGGGAAAGAACCGTTAAAGCTTCCAGAATCCCCTCACCATTGGCAGCGTTGGAACTGCAGCTGGTCAGCATGGCAAGGTCAAGCTCTGCAGCGATTTTCGCGGCAGTATCAGGCTGAACCTCTGGGGCAAAGTTGTTCAATTGCAGAACGGCAGGAGTTTCGTGAAGACCGAGGCCGTACATAGACAAATAATCCCGTAGCAGCGCTACGCTTTCCCTGGTTTCGGCGGCGTGCTCATCAGACGGATTAATCAGAATGATAATCCCGTCTGTCCCCTTGAGGGTCATTTTCCATGTTGCCGGATTGGTTACCTTTCCGGTCAGGGCGTACAGGTGCAGACGAAGACGGTATCCGTTTGGCAGCGGGGTTTCAAACGGACTGAAATCAAAGTGCAGCAGATTGTCGGCACCGGCAGGGACACTCTTGAAATCACCACGGAGGGAAGGCTTAATTCGCGAATAAATATAGTTGAGGACTGTTTTTTTACCGCATCCGGCTGGGCCGTAATAAACGATTTTGGCGTTAATTTCTTTTTTTGCATGGTTAACCAGCGCCATAGTACACTCCCGAAAATTCTATTTTTTCTTGTTAAAGAGAATACGTTTTGCGGTGCTCGATATGACAGAAGACACGTTTTTGCTTTTGGCAAAGGAAGCCATATCCTTCTCATCCATGGTGCCCATATATCTCATGGCATTCTGCACCGGCGTCCGACTGTTTTCAATCAGGGCTTTCCGTATCTTGTAGATTTTAACCCATTCCTTGTTGGCACAGATCAGCCGCATAATCTCATCGGTCAGGCTGCCCGATTTGATAAGCGCCAGTACCTCTTCATCTGTTATGCGTGGATTTTTCAGGACGCTGGTTGAAACCAGTCTGTTTGAATCCTTGACAAGAATTGCCCGCCATTCTTTGTCACCGGAAAGGGCCATTTTAATTTTTTCGCTGATCTCCATAAGTTGGGCAGATTTATATTTGCTGAGAAATTGTTCGCCATCCGTACTGACAGGGTCTTCCTCGTCAGGTACGACCTCCAGGTTCACGTCCTCAGGGAGTTTATCCTGAATGTCCTCATCTGAAAGGCAGAGGGGGTTAGTATGCAGGGTGGCGTCGGGGTGGTTAATGCAGAAGAAACGCAATGCATCGAGAACGAGAGGGTTGGGGTCCGCAGAGTCCACATATTCAGTAATTACTTCCGTTGGTAAATTTTCCAGATTGGTGATGGCCAGGCGGCTGACGGCAGATTCGGGATCTTTTGAGAGACAGAGCAGCAGCATCAGCCGATCGGCTGTTACCATCTCCCTTGCCGCAGAGCATCCGGAAAATCTGACTTCCAAAGGTGTCCCCGGCCGGACGAATTTCGCCACGGCCGGAGAGATTTTAAGCGTTATCTTTTCAGCCATAGGGAGGTTACTTGTGCGAAAGAGTTGCTTTTATTCCGGCAGTTTTCAGCCGAGCACGTGCCTGTTCCGCCTCATTTTTACTTTTGAACGGCCCGACCGAAAGATTCCGGGAGGGTATGCCAATGTCAGTCTGCCTGATGGTGACCGCTATCCCCACAGCCTTCAAACGATCTCTCTCAGTAACGGCAGCATCCTTGTGCAAATAAGACCCGGCATACAGGACGAACCTGCTCCCCTGCTGGATTACAAAGGCATCAGACGTTTGACGCTTAAGTTTATCCAGTGTCGGCTGGACTGCGGCTCGATCATTGAATTCAGCGACAAACAGACGGTTCATCGCCGATTTTTTCTGTACGGAGGGTTTGACAACCGGCTCAAGTCCGGCTTTTCGCACATGGCCCATATCTGTTGACAGCTTTTCTTCCAGAACATAATTCCCGACAGCAAGTGTCCAGAAACTCGGCACGGTCGTTTTTTTCTTTGCGACGGCTTTTGTTTGTACCTTGTCCTTTGCAACAGCTTTCTTGTTGACCGGTTTTTCCGCCACAGCCGGTTGTTTTGTTTTTGTTGGCGGCTTTGGCGCCTCGATTTTTTTCGCTTCAGGTATCGGTTTAGCCATGACAGGTGCCGGTGCCGGCTTTGGTGCCGGAATGACCGGCGCTGCGACCGGAGGTGCTGCTGGTACGGCTACAGGTGCCGGTACCGGTCCGGCGGCGATCACCGCAGCTTTTGGAGTTTCAGCGCCAGCGCCCTTTTTTACATCCACTTTTTCGGGTTCCCCTGCGCGTGCCGGCAGCGGAATTTTAACCATCTGCGGGGCGGGGGCAGCAATTTCGCTGCTCTTCTGCGTTTCCAGGGGCCTGATCAGGTCGGTGAAAAAATAGAGGTATGCAAAACCGCCCACCAGAACCAACAGAAGGATAAGAAGGGCTGTTTGCCTCTTTTTTTCATCGGGCGCTTTATACTGCTCAATATCACCCGAATCTTTGCTGAATTTGAACTCCATGACCATCCTCCGTTACCGCTTAATGATTGTTATGATCCTTTTTTTGCGCTGCGGATTCGGCCACTATCTTTTGTGAAAGATGTGAAGGCACTTCTTCATAGTGGGAAAATTCAATACTGAACAGCCCGCGATCACTGGTCATGGATTTGAGATCATTGGAATAGGCAAGAACTTCAGACATGGGAACGATCGCACGGATTATCTGTGAGTTTGCTTTTGGTTCTACCCCGACAACTTTGCCACGTCTTGAATTCAGGTCGCCGATGACGTCGCCCATGCTTTCGTCCGGTACCGTGATCTTCATATTGACAATAGGCTCGAGCAGAACCGCCTTGCAGAGTTCCATCGCTTTTTTGAACGCCATTGAACCGGCGACTTTAAAAGCCATTTCGGATGAGTCTACCGTGTGAAATGAACCGTCATACAGGGAAACCTTGAAGTCCACAATCGGATACCCGGCCAGGAATCCATCCTGGCAGGCTTCCTGAATCCCCTTGTCCACTGCGGGGATGTACTGGCGCGGTATGACTCCGCCCACAACCTTATCATCAAAAACGTACCCTTCACCCCGACCGGTAGGGGACATTTCGATCCAGCAGTCGCCATACTGCCCACGGCCACCGGACTGTTTTTTGTATTTGCCCTGCACCTTGGCGGTGCCACGGATTGTTTCAAAATAGGGGACCTTTGGCGTTTTAAGAAGTACCTCAACGCCAAATTTCCGCTTCATCTTTTCGACAATTACTTCCAAATGAACCTGTCCCATGCCGGAAAGGATAAACTCCTTGGTCTGTACATCCCGGTGCGATTCAAGGGTCGGTTCCTCCTCAATCATCCGGTGCAGTGCGTTGTGGATCTTATCCTCGTCAGCCTTGGTTTTCGGCTCGATCGCATATGATATTACCGGCAGCAGCTGTTTTGCCGGTTCAAAAATGATCGGTTTGCCCGGATCACAGAGTGTGTCACCGGTAACGGTTTCCTTAAGTTTGGCAACGGCAACGATATCGCCCGCAACAGCCTGTTTAATGGGGTGCTGTTTTTTTCCTTCCAGCTCATAAATCTGGCCGATCCGCTCCTCGACCCCTTTGGAGGAGTTAAAAATCACCGAATCCGAGTTAAGCACACCGGAGTACACCCGGAAAATCGTGATCTTGCCGGTATACGGGTCTGACGTCGTTTTGAAAACCAGTGCCGAGAATGGTTCCCGCTCATCGGGAGCACGTTCCAGTATTTCTTCGGTTTTTGGATGGGTGCCGACCGCCTTGGTTCGATCAAGCGGGGAGGGGAGGTAGGCGCAGATTGCATCCAGCAGGTGAGGCACGCCGATATTGGCAGTCGCCGCTCCGCAGAGGACGGCGGTGAAGGTGTTGCGCATGGTGCCGACCCTGATGCCGTCAATAATCTCTTCCTTGCTCAGGTCGCCGTTTTCCAGGTATTTTTCAGTAAGCGCGTCATACGCTTCGGCCACTGTTTCAACCATCCGTTCCCTCAACCGGGCCGCTTCTTCGGCGTACTTGGCAGGAATGGCACCTTCCGTGTATTTCCCCGAGCCGTCTTTTGCATATACGAAGGCTTTCATGGTGATCAGATCAATGACCCCCTCAAAAGATTCCTCAAGGCCGATCGGCATCTGAATGGCAACCCCCCGTGCTCCCAGCATCTTTTCCATGTCATCAATTGCCCGGAGGAAACTGGCCCGCTCACGGTCAAGTTTGTTGACGAATGCGATGCGCGGGATCTCGAAGTCATTAGCCCAACTCCAGATCTCTTCGGTCTGGGCTTTGACCCCCGATATTGCCGAAAGAATAACAACTGCACAGTCAAGGGTGCGCATGCAGGCGCGGGTGTCAGCAATGAAATTGCCATAACCGGGGGTGTCCACAATATGAATTGAATGGCCTTGCCATTCACAGTGGTCAAGAGCTGAGGTGATGGAAATCTTCCGTTTGATCTCCTCCGGCTCAAAATCCATGGTAGACGTGCCGTCATCAACGCGGCCCAATCGGTCGATCATTCCGGTGTCAAACAGGATTGCCTCTGAAAGCGACGTCTTGCCGGCACCACCATGCGCTACGATGCCCAGGTTGCGGATTTTGCTCGTTTCAAACTGTCCCATACAACTGCCTCCTTACGTGCGATATGGATTTTTCTGCTCTACCGTCTTTTGAGCGGCTTATCGGGTATACCAATTACCTGTTTCGTTCATAGAGAATGCGTAATCCATCAAGGGTTAGATTCTCATCGACCTCATCAATCGTTCTGGACTCGGGAGCGATCAGGGCCGCCAGTCCGCCGGTTGCCAGGACCCGGAACTCTTCGTGTGATTCGGAGCGAATCTGTTCCACTATCCCGTCAACCAGGCCGACATAGCCGAAAAAAATCCCGGCCTGCATGGAGTTGACGGTATTCTTGGCAATAACATGGGGTGGTTTGACGATATCTATTCTTGGGAGTTTGCTGGCACGCTGAAAAAGTGCCTCCACAGAAATGGCGAGGCCGGGTGCGATGGCGCCCCCACAGTATTCTCCCTTGCTGTTGACATAATCAAAGGTCGTAGCGGTGCCGAAGTCAACTATCACTAACGGACACTTGTGCTTTTCAAACCCGGCAACAGCATTAACAATCCGGTCGGCACCAACTTCTCGGGGGTTGTCATAATGGATCGGCATTCCTGTTTTGATTCCGGGGCCGACAACGTAGGGGGTTAAATTGAAAAAATCGTGGGAGATCGCTTCCATTACACCGGTCAAGGGGGGAACTACTGAAGAGATGATGGCGGCCCTGACTCCGGAAAAGGCGAGCCCGGCCTGGGCAAACAGGCTGTGTAGAAGCACCGCATATTCGTCTGATGTGCGGGATTTGTCCGTTGAAAGACGCCAGCTGCGGACAAGCGACGTACCTTTGTAGACCCCTAACACTATGTTGCTGTTACCGACGTCAATAACTAAAAGCATTCAGAGTATCCTCACATCTCCACAGGTAATGCGCTGCAGTTGACCATCGTCAGTTTGCAGCAGTAAAGCGCCATCCGAGTCGATGCCGGCAAACATCCCGCCGGTGCACTCAGTGCCGGAGTCGGTGACCAGAATCCGGCGTCCACGAGCATTACAGCGCTGCTGCCACTCTTCACGCACCGGGGCAAAGCCGTGTCTCAGAAAGTCACTGTACAGCCGGTCAAGTTCGTTCAGCATGATGACGGCAAAGTGCGAGCGGTCAACTTGTGCTCCTGACTCAATCAGCAGGGAAGTGGCCGGTTGACGCAAATCGGGGGGGAACTGCCGGGCGGTCATGTTCAGGTTGACGCCGATACCGAGAACAACAAAGTTGATGCCGTCCGTTTCGGCACTCATTTCATTTAACAGTCCGGCAACTTTTTTCCCGGCGATCAGCAGATCATTGGGCCATTTGATTTCAGGGGTCAGTTTCGTTGTATGCTCAATTGCCCGTGCTACAGCAACTGCAGAGAGAAATGTCAGTTGCGGGGCTTCGTGCGGCATTATTGCGGGGCGGAGAACAACAGAGCAGTAAAGATTGACGCCGGCGGGTGAAGCCCAGATTCTCCCGCGTCGTCCTTTGCCGCCACTCTGTGAGTCGGCAAGTACAACGGTTCCTTCTGCGGCTCCCTCTTCTGCCAGATGAAAGGCATCGGCATTGGTCGAAACGGTGACTTTATTGAATTCAAGTCTATTACCGATTCTGCTGCCGACCAGACCTGCTGCTATTTCGTGCGGTTCTATGTTCCCCGGTGAGGATAGCAGCCGATATCCCCGCGATGGCACCGCTTCAATACGGAAACCGTCCTTTCTCAGCGCAGATATATGTTTCCAGACAGCGGTTCGCGAGACGCCAAGCTCTCTACTGAGATGCTCTCCCGATATAAAGCCGTCTCCGGTGCGGAACAGGCGCAATATGGTACCGGCTTTCTGGTTCATCAGTTTCCTCAGCACTGGTCAGACAGCGCCATGTATTCAGTCCAGAAGCATTGAAATGTCCATCGCACGTGGTGAGTGGGTTAACGCTCCGACCGAAATGATATCAACACCGGTCTCGGCGATTGAGCGTACCCTGTCAAGGCTGACGCCACCCGATGCCTCAACCTGGGCCCGACCGCCGATGGTCACGACAGCAGCACGCATCTCATCAAGGCTCATGTTATCGAGCATTATGATGTCGGCTCCGGCTGCCAGCGCTTCATCAACCTGGGCCAGGGTCTCGGTCTCTATTTCTATTTTCAATGTGTGGGGGATGTAGGCGCGGGCACGGCGGATCGCTTCACTGATGCCGCCGGCAGCCATGATGTGGTTTTCCTTGATGAGGACACCGTCGTACAGTCCGGTGCGGTGATTGATACCGCCTCCGACCCGCACGGCATATTTTTCAAGCTGGCGCAGGCCCGGGGTCGTCTTCCGGGTATCAACAATTCGTGCTTTAGTCCCTGAAACCGCTTCAACAAAGCTGGCAGTAAGAGTTGCAATTCCGCACATTCTCTGGAGCAGATTGAGAGCCACCCGCTCACCCATCAAAAGCTTGGAAGCTTCCCCATGAACGGTTGCCATAACGGTGCCGGGGGCAGCCCGCTCGCCATCAGTTAAACATGGGGTAAAGCGAATTTCCGGGTCAAGGACGGTAAAAACCCGGGCAGCGACAGAAAGACCGGCGGCGACCATATTCTCTTTTGCAATCAACCGTGCCGAAGCGGGGCGGCTCTGCGGGACAACCGCAAGGGTGGTGATGTCACCGGTATGAATATCCTCAAGGAGAGCCTGCTCAATCAAACGGTCAATCATTAACATTGTGGTCACCTGATCGTAGAAGTGTGATGATCTATATCACAGCGCAGGATGGGTATCAACCGCTATAAAGAACGGTTACCGGCTGAAGATTGGTTGCATCGGATCGAAACGTGGAAGTGTAACGACCCTACAGTTTCTGAATGAGATTGTTTGTACGCAACGGGCCAAAACACTACTGAATGTGGCAGGATAAGTCAATTTATTACATAATTTACACGGCCTGACGCGCTGGTCCGACACACTCAGAACAGGTCCCGTATGGCCGTATTTTTCACCGCAAGATTAACTGCTTGACAAGAACATTTCAACGAGTCTATTATTTTTCAGTTTTAGTAAAAGTAGAGCCGCATTGTTTTAAAAAAGGGAACTAATTTTTTAACAAAACTAAAAACGGAGAGAGAAAATGGCCAAATTTAAAGACGCATTGGAATACCACTCAAGCGGGCGTAAAGGTAAGATCGAAGTTGTTTCAACCAAACCGTGCCAGACAGCTGAAGATCTTTCTTTGGCGTATACGCCGGGCGTTGCGGAGCCTTGTCTTGCCATTCAGTTAAACCCTGAGGATGCCTATAAATACACAGCTAAAGGTAATCTGGTAGCGGTTGTTTCCAATGGTACCGCCGTACTTGGTCTTGGAAACCTCGGCGCACTGGCCGGTAAGCCGGTAATGGAGGGTAAAGGAATTCTCTTTAAACGTTTCGCCGACATTGACGTGTTTGACATAGAACTTGATACAGAAGATCCGGATGAAATTATCAAGGCATGTCAGTTGCTGGAGCCTACCTTCGGCGGCATCAATCTGGAGGATATTAAGGCCCCCGAGTGTTTTTACATTGAAGAAACCCTCAAAAAAACCATGAAAATTCCGGTTTTTCACGATGATCAGCATGGTACTGCCATTATCTCATCCGCTGCTCTCCTCAACGCCCTGTATCTGGTTGACAAAAATATTGAAGATATCCGTATCGTCGTCAATGGTGCCGGGGCTGCCGCCAACTCATGTGCCAAGCTCGCCATTGCACTTGGTGTAAAGCCGAACAACATGATCATGTGTGACACCAAGGGGGTCATCTACAAAGGGCGCGTTGAGGGGATGAACCCCTACAAAGAGCTTTTTGCCGCCGACACTCATTTCCGTACTCTCGAGGAAGCAGCAAACGGCGCTGATGTCCTGTTCGGACTTTCAGCAAAAGGCGCATTTACCAAGGAGATGGTTGCCAGCATGGCACCAAACCCGGTCATTTTCGCCATGGCCAATCCGGATCCGGAAATAACTCCTGAAGATGCTCACGCTACCCGCAGTGACGTCATGATGGCCACCGGGCGCTCCGACTACCCGAACCAGGTTAATAATGTCCTCGGTTTTCCGTTTATCTTCAGGGGAGCCCTTGATTGCCGCGCCACCTGCATCAATGAAGAGATGAAGCTGGCCGCTGTTAAAGCCCTGGCACAACTGGCCCGTGAAGAATGCCCCGATTCTGTCTGCAAAGCCTACGGAAACCGGAAATTCGTCTTCGGCCGTGACTACATCATTCCAAAACCGTTTGACCCGCGGGTTCTTCTCCATGTGGCACCAGCTATCGTTCAGGCTGCCATGGAAACCGGCGTTGCCCGTCAGCCGGTTGAAGATATGGCCAAATACATCGAACACCTTGAATCTACCCAGGGTAAATCCAAAGAGATCATGCGTATGGTTATCAACAAGGCCAAGAGTGATCCCAAAACAATTGCATTTCCTGAAGGTGACAACGAAAAAATCATCAGAGCAGCGAAAGAACTGGTTGAGGAAGGAATTGCCAAGCCGATCCTGATCGGTGACCGTAAAAAGATCATCCAGAAAATGGCTGATCTGCATATTGAGATGGATGTGCCGGTTATTGATCCCAGTGACTCTGAACTGACCAGCAAGTATGCAGATCAGTTATATACGCTGCGTCAGCGTAAAGGTATCACACAGAGCGAGTCAAGCCGTCTCATGCAACGCAAGTCACGCACCCATTTCGGCTCGATGATGGTTCATATGGGGGATGCTGATGCGCTGCTCGGCGGGATTGATACGCACTACCCGGAAACAATCCGTCCTGCGCTGGAAGTCGTCGGCAAACAGCGGGGCCTTTCGAGTGTCCACGGTTTATACATGATGGTTTTCAAGAAGGGGGTCTATTTCCTGGCCGATACGACCGTAACAATCGACCCGACTGCGGAAGAGCTTGCCGAAACCGCCATTCTGGCGGCGGGAAAAGTACGTATGCTTGATATTGAGCCGCGGATTGCCATGCTCTCCTTCTCAAACTTCGGTTCATCCAATCATCCCCAGACCCAAAAAGTCCGTCGGGCTGTAGAGATTGTCAAGGAGCGTGAACCTGACCTGATCATTGAGGGTGAGATGCAGGCTGATACATCGGTTGTGCCGGAACTGCTTGAGGGGTTCACCTTCTCAAAACTGAAAACAGCGGCCAATGTCCTGATCTTCCCGGACCTGAACTCAGGGAACATATGCTACAAGCTGTTGCGTCATTTGGGAGGAGCTGAAGCGATCGGTCCGATTTTGATGGGTATGAACAAGCCGGTTCATGTTCTTCAGAGGGGCGATAGTGTTGATGATATCGTCAATATGGCAGCGATTGCTGTAGTGGATGCTCAAAACGCATAATCAGCAGTTATCTGAGCCAATTGCAAAAGTCTTTGAATTTAGTTCCCCCTCCCTTCAAGGGAGGGGGATATTTTTTTTAAGACTTTTGCAAGAGTCTCAGTTTAGATTTCCATCCCTACTCGCACACGATAACAGCCTCAACGCGGAAGTTCTTCCGCCGTCCGACAGCAGTTTTATTTGAGGCAATCGGCCTGGCCTGACCGTATCCGACGGCGGAAAGCCGGCTACCGTCTATCCCAAACGTGGTGACAAGATAATCCCGCACGCTGTCGGCACGAGCCTTGGACAGCTTCGCCATTCGTGCCTCGCCACCAGCGGCGGTATGACCTTCAATCGTTCCCCTCGCCGTCGGGTTCTCTTTCATAAACCGCCCCAACCGATCAAGTCTCCTGGCATATTCTCCCTTTACTGCCGACCTGCCGCCGCCAAACTCGATGATGAGGACGGTGGTTTTGTTGCAGTAGTACCCGCTTGCCTTCACGGGGAGAGCTGTAACGGCAGACTCAGCTTTGGCAGGTTCAATGGCTGCCTTCACTGCAATTGATGCAATTACTGGCGGAGCAACGACAACCGGCGGCACTGCCTCGACGGTTGGTACCGGTGCTTTCTGCACAGGTGCCGCCACGCTCTTGACCGGTGCAGGGGGAGGAGAAACCACCGCTGCTGCTATTACCGGTTCAACCGGGACAGCAACGGGCACGACGGCTGTAACCACCGGGGCGACACCGCCGAGCTGGAAATGGACACCCAGCAGAAATTCCACATTGTTATAGGTTGTGGCGTTGTAGCCGTACATAATATGCCTGATATCAGCCCGGACAGCGATGTTATCAGTTACGGAATATTTTGCTCCCGCACCGTAGTCAAAGGCGCCGTGCAGTTTGTTGTTCACACCGGTTCCGGCGAATTTGATGCCGGAGTATCCGGCGGCCAGATATGGTACGAGCTGATTGTCCGGGACGAAGTGATACAGCGCCTGGCCGCCGAAACGGTGCAGGGCGATATTTTTCAGAGACCAGTACCTGGAATCCGTGGGGGTTACATAGTCATACACCGCTTCGACACCTAGTGCTTTGGTGAACGAGTACCCTCCTCTGACGCCCAGCACCGGGGCGGCATCGAACTGCTGGTTGCTACCGTAGATGAAACCGCCGACCAGTGGGGATATTGAATACGCGCCTTCTCTGACGGCGCCGAACGCGGTTGCTGCCGAGATCGTCAGGGCCGCAACCAGTGTGAAAAGTATTATTTTACGCATACAACGCACCTCTGTTGTTGAAATTGTGTTCAGCTTACTGTTCCACGCCGAGAGTCGTTTTTACGCTACCAGTAATGTCTATCGCGCTGGGTCCACCGACAACCTTGTAGAAGGGGTCGATGCCGGCATTCAGGGCGTAGATGCTATTTGGTGTAACGCTGAAGCCTGCTGCTACAGTAAAATACAGGTTCAGGAAATTGCCGCCACGGTAGTTGTCCAGGGTGATTGGCATCTGGATGTAGGCGGTGCGGGTGGATGCAGAATAGCTACCGTAGGCAATAGCACTTAGATATGTGCTGCGAATGGCGCTGCCGGGTGTCAGTGATGTGGGGGCAATTTCACCAGAGCCTCCAGTTAGTGTGCGGACCGACAGACCAGCGGGGAATTTCACCGGCACATCAAACCCGGTGATCGGCACGCTCAACCGAGCCGTGCTGATGGCGGTAAAGGTAAGCTTGTATGTGCCGGGTGACAGCGTTTTGTCGTTCGGCACGGCCACGGTCGGGGTTTCAATCAGGTCGCCGCCACCGCCGCCGCAGGCGGAAAGCGCCAGCGCAGCAGCGCAGAGAATCAATAGTTTTCGTATATTCATGGTGGTACCCCTTTTTATAGATATAGCGCCTTTTACCAACCCAGACCGACCGCTTTGCGCAAAATCAGTACGGTATCTTCAATGTCTATCCGGCCATTACCCACTGCAACACCATTCACCAGCGGCCCCACATCGCCACGCCATTTTTCCTGGCTCGACAGCTGAACCAGACCGACACCGGACCTCAGCGCCAGCAAGGCATCAACGATATCGACCCTGCCGTCGCCGTTGATATCGCCGGTGTGGGTACCCCCAACCTGGGGGCTGGCGACGACGATGATTTCAGCCTTATAGGCCGGACTCTCCGAACCGCCCGGCGCGATGAACACCCCCTGACCGATGGCGATGCCGGATTTGTTCATGCCGGAAGGATCAGTAGCAGAGCTGCCGCCACTGACAATGGTGCCACCGTTGATGGCGTAGTTCGGGCTGCTCTGCACAATTGCGGAAGCCGTAACTGGCAAGAGCAGGTAAACGGCGAGTTGCAGGTTAAGGAGATATTTCATTACCGGTTCCTCCGGTGGATTAATTGCTTCATTATAATTTTAGTTGATGTTTATTTTGGTATCACA
>CAINRC010000015.1 GCA_903852495.1 uncultured Geobacteraceae bacterium
CGCAGCCATAAGTGTCCCCTCCCATTCATCGTTACATATATAATAATATGTAACGATGAAAAGTCAAGAGAAAAACACTTTAACAGACTGGTTTTATGAATATTATTGCAAATTACTCGTTACAATGTCCGGGAATGCAGGTTGTCTATGCGCCGAAAACGGGGGAGGAAATCCTCGAAGTGATCAAAGCCGTGAAGCTGAATCCGGTTTTTGATGCGGAGGTGGCGTACTCATTGGATAAGGGTTCCCCAGACAAAAGCTTCAGGCTCTCAAACCTGACCGCCCACGGCAGCACAAACAGCGAAGTCAGAAAACAGTTTTCAAATTGCCTGACGGAGTTGGTGAAAAAACAGGTCGCTGATATACAGAAGTTTAACAGCACACGGAAATGATGGGCCTAGCAAAAACCACCGCCCGGAGTTAGCCATAGATTCCACCAGGTACAAGGGGCGCTCACCTGTAATAAAATTGCAGAGAGTGCCCCTTATCTATTCCAGTTATTCACCTTCTAAAATTCCTGCTTAGCCGCCTTCATAGGCCACGGTGTTGGCGTTGTAGAGCATGGCTGAAAAAGACCCGGCGACTGCGGGGAGCAGCAGGTCCGAGTTCATATGCCCCAGGTAACGGGGGGAAAACCACGGGTTGGAATTGGTCTGAAGCCGGTTGGACAGGTTTGCGAGCTGCTGTTTGAGGGTGTTCCGGGTGGCTGCCGCTTCCGGTGCGGCGAGTGTCCCGGCGCTTATCGACGGAGGGTCTTCCGGGTGGAAACCCCGGCGCCAGGAAACCTGGTCATTTGCGATTGACTGGAGCAGTTCACGCAGGAATCGTCAGCTTCCCCCTTGGACCCGAGGAACAGAGATTCGATCTGCGGCACCGATGCCGGCGTCTGCTCCGCTTGCAGCAGCAGGGGGGGGCAGGTGACAAGCGCACACAGGGCGGTCAGTGCCATACGGATCAATCTCAGCCTGTTGTTCATTGCAGCCTCCCGGAAATATTTTTTTGCTCAGTTAGCATATTCCGTCCCGTCGTACAGCGGTAATTCTGTGGGCAAGTCTCAACCAACTACCCAATCAGAATTTGTATAGGGTTGAGACTTGACCTTTGCGCATGGAAAATTCAAAACCGCCTTTTCAGATAATCTGATTACAGTCCTTGGGCCATCGGTGAAAAGGTTGCCATCATATCAACCAGATGTGGGCCTTCACAGTTCAAGTGCGTTGTCGGCAGGGTCCCCCCGGCATTGCAGGTGTGAATGGAAACATTGGAGGCGCCTTTTGCCGCCATCGCCTGCAATGCTGTGGTGGTGTTGGCGTATGGCACAGCTTCATCATCCTCGCCATGGAATAGAACGGTTGGTGTGGTTGGTTTCCAATTGTAAATATCGTTTTCAGCGACTCCCGCTTTGAAGGCTGCCTCGCCATTGCCATTATAACTGTCCAGAAACGCCTGATTGAAAAGGCTGTTCGTACTGATGACAGATCCACCCAGGGCGTTGTTTATGTCTTCGGTGTTGATGTTGCCAGAATAAAGACTATCGAGTTGTGCGGCTTGTGTTGGTGTAAAGTAGGAGCTGATCCGGCTTGGTGAGTTGTAAATCATATCGTAAGCTTTCACCATTAAAGCGGCATTGGCCGGGTTAACCAGACTTGTTGAAGCCACCTGTGCCCGAACAGTGCCGGTCATGTCGTAGGGGCCTGCTCCCGGCTCTGACGCCGTTACGGTGAATTCCGACGCAAGCTCAAGCTCGATCTTCTTTTGAGTTGCCAGGGTGGCGAAACCGCCTTCAGAATAACCGGAAAGGAAAAGCTGCCCGTTGGTAGCCATATTTATTGCAGGGAGCGCCAAAAACTTTTTAGCGGCTCGCAGCAGATTTACGACTGTTGACGATATGGTTTTTGCGTGTAAGTAAGGGTGGGGTATTGCGCTTGAAACACCATAGCCAAGGTAATCGGGTGCGAGGGCGATGTAACCGGACGACGCGATCGCTGCAGTGGACCAGGAATATTCAGAAAACGATGCGGTGGTGGGTGCTTCTGGTTTGAAGAAAATTGTACCATGCTGAAAGCTCAGAAGGGGGCTGGCACCGCTTTTCCCCTGTGGCAGACAGACCAGACCCGAAACATTGACAAGTGCATCCGTGAGGTCAGGAGTCTTGTAGGTAAGTTTGTAGCAGGCAACGTCATATTTGAGAGTTGCAACAGGAAGCCCGACTGACTGGAGTGCGGCTGTCGTCTCAGTTTTTGAGGGGGATTTGATAAGTTCCGTAGCAACAATATCCCCTTCTTTCCCAGTCGATGATGTGTTTGAACCGCACGCAGCAAGCAGAAACGGAATAGCCAGAAAAACGACACTTTTTGCACAGGTTTTTCGGAACATACGACCTCCTCGTTAGATGTGTTAGCACAGACTCCCGCAGTTCACGGCTCCAGCAATCAAAGCCCCAGATACAAGGTAAAATACACCTGGTTTTCTCCCCCCCTGTTGAAACCGTGGGCAAAACCGAGCGCCGGAGTCACCTTCAGGTGGTACCCCAACGTCACGTCCGTGCGCAGTTCTACTCCGGCCCCAACCTTTGCTTTGTTGCTGCTGAACGGACTGTGGTCACCCCATACCTCACCCGCATCCACAAAGACGGCGCTGTGAATTTTTTCCGCAAAGGCCGGCAATGTGCCGGGGCCGCGCATGGGGAAGAAAAGAGGTGCCCGATATTCGAGGGTTCCGGTCGCGACGTATTTACCGGTTTCGGAGCGTGCCGGGTAGCCGCGAAGCGAGTAGGTGTTGAGGTCTGAGGGGGTGCCGCCGATCTGGAACGATTCCTGCCCGTACTTCACATCGGCATCAGCCAGAGCGCCTGCCAGCCGCAGATACAGGGCGTGGTGCTTCTGCGTGCCGAGTGGCAGGGGGAGAAATTCCTGATATTCGGCGCTGTATTTGGATAGTTCGATGTCGCTGCCGATGTTGCGGTCAAAGCGGCGGTACTCCAGTGCTATGCGGCGTCCCTCTTCAGAACTGATGGAGTTCGGGTACTTGAGGACATTGTCGAAGCTAACGCCGGCGAACAGGTTATCCTGCCGCCCCTGAAATACCGTAACGCCGTTAAAGCTCCCCCGGCTGTCCAGGGTGCTGAGCGCCCGCAGGTCCTGCAGCTGATATCCTGCACTGATACTGTAGCGGGATTCCAGAAAATTGAACGGGTAGGAACCGCCAGCGGTGAAGCCCTGATTCAGTTCGTAGTAGTCTCCCCGCTGCAGCAGATTTGCGTAAATATACGGTGTTGCATGGGCCTTCAGAAAAAAGCTCGGGTAGAAGTAATCGTTCCGGTAGTTGAAATCGAAATATCCCCGGCTTCTTCCTGGACTGTAATCAGCGGTGAGCGCGTAGCTGTTGTAACCTATTACGTCTGCACCCGCAGTGAACACTCCCAAAACCGCTTTACCAGAGCCGTCACCGGCGATTCTCGGCAGCCAGAAGTGGGGCAGAAGAGTCCGCACCGGGTTGTAGGGAACAGCGGTCTGCTCCTCTGTACTGCCGTCTGCTGACCCGCCTTTGCCGTTTTCACCGGTTGTAACCGGCAATGCAGCGTTACGACTCGACACCAGGGACGGGCCGTTCTCTGCTGGCCACAGCTTCTGGTCGAGCGTCATCTGGGCAATGCTGAAGCCATGGGAATTAAAGCTTGAAAAAACCAGAGTCGTGCCGTCGGGGGAAATGTCCGGTTGCGCTGCCCCCCCGAGCAGATGGCTGACCTGATACCGTTTGCCCTCTTTCAGGTCGTAGGCAAAGATGTTGAACACTCCGGTTTCGTCGGAAACATAGGCAAGATAGGACGCGTCACGGGACCAGGCCGGATAGGCCGCCGTGTGATTGGTCGTAAACAGGATGCGGTCAGTGGCGGATGCGACGTCATAGAGGTGCAGTGAGGTCAGGCCGTCATTATCCGTGACGGTATAGGAAATAATTTTGCTATCCGGAGACCAGCGGGGTGAAGAGACCCGTTGCTGGGTATAGGCGGTAACAAGCCGTGGTGTTGCACCATTCCCGGAGTCGTTCCTCTCAACCAGTCCCAGGTTCTGACTTCCCTGCCCACTCACGACAGCGGCAAAGCGTGTGCCGTCAGGGGAGAGGTCAACATCTCCCAGGCGCTGGCCCTGGGTAAGGCGGGTGATGGAATCATGTGCCAGATCATAGGCGTACAGGTCCTGATACACGTTAAATTCTTTTGAGTAATCCCCCACCTTTGGTGGGGGACTCATAAAGTTTGACAGTTCCTGAAATATGTAGAAGCCTCCATAACGTGAACCGCTCAAAGTACACGAAAAGGAGGCTTCAATGGACGACGCGCAAAGTTTATGTCACTCAGTGTGGGATTGCAAGTATCACGTAGTCTGGATTCCAAAATGCCGTCGGAAAGTATTGTATGGCCGTATTCGTAAAGATCTTTCAGAATGTTTGCATGAGTTAGCTCGGCAGAAAGAGTGCAGGATTCTGGAAGGCCATTTGTGTCCAGATCATATTCATATGCTGATATCGATACCACCAAAATACTCCGTTGCCCAGATAATGGGTTTTATTAAAGGCAAGAGTGCAATTCACGTTGCCCGTACATATCTTGGCCAGCGCAAGAACTACACTGGTATGCACCTTTGGGCAAGAGGGTACTATGTATCAACAGTCGGAGCAGATGAAGAGTCGATACGAGAGTACATACGTAAACAAGAACACGAAGATAACCGGTTAGACCAACTGACGCTATTGACCGAAGGTTGACCACCAACAGTGGTCAGATAATCATTTGAACAAACCGCTTTGAGCGGATCACGATTTTAAAATGCCCCCACCTTTGGTGGGGGATACGTTACTTAGCAGTAAAAATATCTAATGCAAATACTGCCTAAAATATGGTAGGCTGCCCGCCTGCAAAGATTGATCACAAAAACTGACGTATATATTTAATGCCAAGGAGAGTTTTCCGCGATGAAAAATTTAAATGTATCATGCTGGGTTTTAAGAGGTTTTCTGGTTGCTGCCGTCGTGTCATGGAGCGGTTTTACCGCTGCTGCCGAGCCTGAGGTAAAAAAAGAGAGCGCCCCTGCCGTTGCTGCTTCTCAGGCCGTTGTTGCGCCCCCGGCCGTTGTTGCGCCCCCGGCCGTTGTTGCGCCCCCGGCCGTTGTTGCACCTCCGGGGCCTGTTGCACGGGTCAACGGTACCGCTATTGATGCCGTGGAGTTGCGTCGTGTCATTAAAGTCATGATGCGCGGGCAGGAGGTACCGGCGGATCAGAAGGCGGCCATTGAGAAACAGGCCGTGGAACAGCTGGTTTCGGCGGAGCTGTTGTATCAGGATGCGGCGAAGCTGGAAGTTAAGGATCTGGACAAGAAGGTTGAGGCCAGTTTCGCACAGGGAAAGGCCCGCTTCAAGGATGAGCAGGAATTCAAAAACACCATCAAGGATATGGAGATGGAAGAGAAGGATCTGCGCGAATATACCCGCCGTGAGCTGTTGATTTCCAATTTTGTTGATGTCACTTTTGTGCCGAAGGTTTTCGTGCCGGAAGCGGAAGTCCGCAGTTTCTACGATAAAAATATCGATAAATTCAAACTGCCCGAGACGGTCAAAGCCAGTCATATCCTGATCGGTATTGACAGCAAGACATCTGTTGAGGAAAAGAAAAAAGCCCAGGAAAAAGCAGAAAAACTGCGTAAGGAGTTAACCGGTGGCGCCGACTTTGCCGTTTTGGCCAAGGACAATTCAACCTGCCCCAGCAGTCAGCAGGGGGGGGATCTTGGTTTCTTCGGCAGGGGACAGATGGTGGAGCCGTTTGAGAAAGCCGCTTTCGCGCTGAAACCGGGTGAAATCAGTGCCGTTGTTGAAACCCAGTTCGGCTTTCACATTATTAAGCTTGTGGAGAAAAAAACGACAGAGACTACAGATTACAAGGATGTGAAAGAAAAAATTGAGGGGTATCTCAAAGGGCAGAAGGTAAACGAAGGTGTCCAGCAGTACATTGCAGAAGCCAAAAAAACTGCCAAAATAGAAGTCCTATTAAAATAACAGGGCAAAAAACTCCTGTTGCAGAATAAGACGGCCGTTCGGATGTATCCCGGACGGCCGTTATTGTATTATATGCACCATGCGAGGACTGTAATCGAAAAAAGCTGCTCCGATCAGTTCCCCAACGTAATCTTTCCACTTCTCCCGGACGAAAGTCCTTCGAATCGAAATCTGCCCAGGTACGCTCCCCCACGGAACAACACCGAATCACCCGCTGGAAGATAGTGTGCGCTGGTATTGGTAATCGTACCGGAAAACGTGTTGAAAATCCCTTCCGGGTAGCGCTCCTGAACTATCGGCAGTTGATAACCGGCCAGCACGGCACTGCCTGACTGAGCCGGAAGGGTTTCCGCCCGGGCGCTTTCGGCAAGTGATGCCAGGGAGACGCGGGTCTGGAATCCGCGCATGGTTTCCGTGACCCGGGCAGACAGCTGCAGGCTGGCACGTCCGTTGTCCGTAAGGTGCATGGTGTACTGCGGCTGCCAACCGCGCTCTGCCGTTGCATAACGGAGTGTCACCTTGCCGCGTGGCGGTGAGACGGTAATCCGTACAGACTTATCTGCCGGACGGCTGCTTTTTCTGGCGGCGGCAATGAGTGCGTCGATCTTTCTGATTTCCTGAGTAGTTTTGCGGCGGGCGGTGTAGACCGCCTCCAGCTGGGCAATGGCAAAGTCGGTCCCCTGACGGATTGTCTGGAGCGGGTCCGGGTTTGTTTTGCTTTTTCGCGGTGCTTTGGCGCTCTGGGATTTGGCAGCGGAGGTGAAAATAGTTTCGCGGGTCTCCAGCGCCTGTAACCGATCTTCCAACCGCCGTCGCTGTTCGGTCAGCGCCTCAAGCTCCCTGTCCTGTCCATCTCCTTTTCCGGCTGTGCGGGCTTCAACTCCGGTAATCGTGGTGCCGGGAGCCGGGATAACAGTGAGGGTGTGATCCAGAATGGCAGTGGCGAGCGGGAGGTCAATCACCCCTTTGACCGCAACGGCTTCTTGATGCAGCAGGGCACCATCCCGGTAAAATGTGACTGTGCTTGCTGCCGATGCGGTGCCGGTTGTAACTAACATAAGACAGAGGCTGGTCAGGCTGATTCGCATGGTGTTCCCTCCGAAGCGATGTCCCCGCTGCACGAGCGTACGATCCGGCCGCCGCCGAGCACTTCATCTCCCCGATAGAAGACCAGTGCCTGTCCCGGAGTTACCGCTTTTTGCGGCTGATCAAACTGTACGACACAGCTGTTTCCCTCACCCAGCTGTACCCGACAGGGGACCGGCTGGTGGCGGTAGCGGATTTTGCAGGAGGCGGTAAATTCGTCCCGCTCCGGGGCAACAACCCAGCTGACTTCCTCCGCCAGCAGACCGTCCGCATAAACATACTGCTGCTCCCCCACCAGTACAACATTGCGCTGGGCATCAATCTCCGTGACATACAGCGGTTCGCTCCAGGCCACGCCGAGCCCTTTGCGCTGGCCGATGGTATAGCGGTGGGTGCCGTGGTGGCGTCCGACGGTTGTTCCGTTTAGATGGATAATTTCGCCATGCGCAGCGTTCGATACACCATTGTTTTCCAGGAAGGCGACATAATCATCGCCGGGGATGAAGCAGACTTCCTGGCTGTCATTTTTTTCCGCCACCGGCAGAGCGAATTCCCGTGCCAGACGGCGCACTTCATCTTTGCTGGCCATCGTGCCGAGCGGGAAAATGACCTGCCGGAGCTGCTGCTGGGTCAGTGTATAGAGGAAATAGGACTGGTCCTTGCGGGCGTTCTCGGCCATCTTCAGGTGACAGGTGCCGTCCGGATCGACGCTTTTTCTGACGTAATGACCGGTGGCCAGCAGGTCGGCCCCCAGCTCTCGCGCTTTTTCCAGCAGCATACCGAATTTTATGTAGCGGTTACAGCGGACACAGGGGTTGGGGGTATGCCCCTGGCGGTATTCTTCAATGAAATCGCCGATAATCAACCTGCTGAAATCCGGGGCAAAGTCGGCGACGTAATGGGGGATATGCAGATGTTCGGCAACCACGGCGGCGTCGTGGACGGCAGAACCGATGCCGCTGCTGTGCGGGGCGAAAAGACGCATGGTGATGCCGATCACCGTGTGACCCTGCTGTTTCAGCAGGGCGGCGGTGACGGAGGAGTCAACCCCTCCGCTCATGGCTACGGCTATGGTGCTCATTCCTCTTCCCCCAGAAGAATTCTGACCGCCTGATTGGCCTGATGGCACGCGGCAATACCGACGCGGGGGGCCATCAAACCGTTGCCCGGAGCGGCTTCCGATGTGCCGTCACCGACCAGATAGAGGCGGCGGGAGACACGGCGTGTGGCAATGGTGTTGTTCGGCCCGTATCCGGCCAGCCCGGAAGCGGCAACAACAGTACAGTGCGGCATCATCTCAAGAATACTGTTTACCAGCATGGCCTTCATGTCGGCGCGATCAAAGGCTTCAATAACGACCCGGCAGCCGGAAAAAAGTGACCGGATGTTTGCCGGGCTGACCTGCAGGCAATGGGCATCCACGGTGACATAGGGATTGATGCGCTTCAGGTTCTCCGCCAGTGCATCAACTTTATAACGACCGATCTGGTCGATAAAGTACTGTTGCCGATTGAGGTTAGACGGTTCCACAACATCAAAATCGGCAATTACCAGACGGCCGACACCGATCCTTGCCAGGGCCACCGCCACCGCCGAACCGAGTCCGCCCACACCGGCGATGCCGACGGTTCCCTGTTTCAGGCGGGAATGGACACCGGGGGTGTGCCGGGCCGCCATCAAACTCTCCAGCTCTTCTTCCGTCGGGATTTCGCCGCGCCGGATCAGAAAAATTTCGTCACCATCGGTCAGTACCGTTTCTCCGGATGCCGGGAAGCCGTTCAGGATGCATACGTCAGCATCCGCCTTGCGGAGCTGAACCGCCCCCTGTAGTGTCATCCCGGTGTCGACGGTGACAGCCAGTTCGTTGATGCGGATTTTCACGGGCTAGCCGATCGCCTGCCGGAGGTCGTCGATCAGATCATCCGGGTCTTCCAGTCCTACGGAGAGGCGGACCAGCGTGTCGGTAATCCCTTTACGTTCCCGCTCCTCCTTCGGCACCGAGGCGTGGGACATTTTAGCCGGATAGGAGATGATGCTTTCGACCCCCCCGAGGCTGACGGCAAAGGCTGCCAGGTGAGAGTTTTCCAGCAGCCGCTTGGTGGTTTCATAGGAATCAAGCTCAAAGGAAAAGACCGCTCCCGGCCCGTCGGACTGGGCGGCGTGAATTGTGTAACCGGGATGCTCCGGGAGCCCCGGATAATGAATGGCGGTGACGCGCGGATGCTGCTGCAGCCAGGCGATGACCGCGTGGGTGTTCTGCTGGCTCTGGTCCATCCTGACCTTGAGGGTCTTGACGCCCCGCAGGGTCAGGAACGAGTCCTGCGGGCCGAGGCCGGTGCCGAAGGCATTCTGGATATAGCGGATGCGCTGCCCCAGTTCCTTGTCCCTGACGACGGCGAAGCCGCACAGGACGTCGCTGTGGCCGTTGATGAATTTGGTGCCGCTGTGCAGGACGATATCGCAGCCCAACTCAAGCGGTCGCTGCAGGTAGGGGGTCATGAAGGTGTTGTCCACCAGGGTGATAATGTTGTGCCGGCGGGCGATTTCAGCTGCACCCCGGAGATCGGTGACCTTCAGGAGCGGATTTGACGGCGTTTCGAGATAAATTCCCTTTGTCTCGGGTCTGATGGCCGCTTCTATTGCCGTCAGGTCGGTGGCATCCACAAAGGTCGAGGAAACCCCCATCCTGCTGAAAATGGTCGACAGCACCCGATAGGCACCACCGTACACATCGTCACAGACGACCAGATGGTCGCCGGGGGAAAAGATCATCAGGGTCGTCGCGATCGCCGCCATGCCGGAAGCAAAGGCCAGACAGCGGGTGCCCCCCTCCAGTACGGCAATTGTATCTTCCAGTGCTTCGCGGGTCGGGTTGTCGCCCCGGGCGTAGTCGTATTTACTGAAGTGATCCACGGAGGTCTGACGGTAGGTGGAAATCTGGTAGATCGGCACCCCCAGCGCTCCGGTTTGCAGGTCAACGGTCGGGCCGCCGTGGATAAGTTGTGTCGCACGTTTCATGATTTTCTCCTTTATCCTTCAAGAGCCTGACGGAGATCCTCAATCAGGTCCCGGCAATCCTCAATACCTACCGACAGACGCAGCAGTACGTTGTTGATCCCGAGTCTGGCGCGAATTTCGGGGGGAATGTCGGCATGGGTCTGCACCTCCGGGAAGGTTATGAGGCTTTCCACTCCGCCGAGGCTTTCGGCAAACGAGATCAAGCGGGTCTTGAGCAGGATCTGCTCCACCAGCTCGTGCCGGTCAACCTCAAACGCGATCATTGCGCCGAAACCGCCGGCGTCACGCTTCATCAGGGCATGGTCAGGGTGTCCCGGCAGACCGGGGTAATACACCCTGGTAATACGGGGGTGGGCAGCCAGCCACTCGGCGATCTGCCCGGCGTTCTCCTGCTGGCGGTCCATTCTGACCCCGAGAGTCTTGATGCCGCGTGTTGTCAGCCAGGCATCCTGCGGCCCCAGGACGGCACCGACCGAATTCTGGTGGAAGTAGACCTTCTCGGCAAGCAGCGGGTCCTTCACCGTGACCACTCCGGCAACGGTGTCATTATGCCCGGCCAGGTATTTGGTCGCGCTGTAGACGGCAATGTCCGCCCCCATATCAAGCGGCCGGAGCAGGTAGGGGGTCAGGAAGGTGTTGTCGGCAATCAGCAGCAGATCATTGCCGGTGCAGAAAGCCGAGATCGCCCGGAGATCGGCAAATTTGAGGAGCGGATTGGTGAGGGTCTCGACAAAAACGGCTCTGGTTGACGGCTGGAGTGCCGCCGTCACTGCCGTTATGTCGCTGGTGTCCACATAGCTGAAGGATAGGCCGTACTGCGTGAAAATCTTGTCGAACAGGCGGCAGGTGCCGCCGTACAGATCCTCGGTTACAATCAGGTGGTCACCGGATTTGAACAGCAGCAGGAGGTTGGCGATGGCTGCCATGCCGGATGAATAGGCAAAGCCACGGGCGGCTCCGTCAAGGCGGGCAATACCGTCTTCCAAAGCCTGCCGGGTCGGATTGCCGGAGCGGCTGTAGTCATAGCCGGTGCTCTGGCCGAGCCCCGGATGTCTGAAGGTGGCGGTCTGGTAGATCGGTACGGTGACCGCACCGGTACGGGTATCCCATTCAAGTCCGATCTGTACCGCCTGGGTTGCAATATTCATGATGTCCTCCAAAATAAAAATCCCCTTCCGGGGTGCGGAAGAGGATCTGCTGAACAGCGCTCTTCCTTATCTCCCGAAACCGCGTACGGTCCCGCTGGAATTGGCACCTTGCCGGAAGGCTGGTTGCCGCGACGTCACAGGGCCAGTCCCTCAGTCGCTCTCGATAAGAATATGTATGTAGGGTGATTCCGTGTGGAAACTGTGGTTGAAATATCAGTTCTACGGTAATTTTGTCAATAAAAAATTACCTACTCTCCGGCCGTTGTGACAGCCCGCGGGTAAATGGCTGGAAATGCCCTGTTACTGATGGGCAGAGTACCGGCAGAAGCGGGAATTTCAACCATAGTACCTCATTAGGGAACAGGATGAATTGGCTTGAGTATGAAAAAAGTGGTGCATTTTTTTGGGGTTTTGAGGTATGGTCTGAAACTTGATAAATTACATTGTGTACCGATAGCCCGCGCATCTTGATGCCAGTTTTGCAGTAAAGTTGAAAAAGGCAACAAATGCCTTGATCCGGTACCGGAAATTACACAAATTTGGAGAATCCATTGGCAACTACTGAACGAAACTTTACTACCATCGTCTGGGATTTATTCTGTTCTCTTAAACTGACCCTTTTCCTGCTGATTTCACTGGCGTTGACATCAATTATCGGCACCATTCTGCCCCAGGGTGCCCTGCCTCCCGAGTATGTGGCCCAGATCAGCCCAGCAAAACTGCAGATCTACTCCAAGCTCGGCTTGTTTGACATGTACCACTCATGGTGGTTCATTACCCTGCTGTATGTATTCAGCCTGAATCTTATCTCCTGTTCAATCAAGCGCTTGCCCCATGTCTTCAAATTTATCAGTGAACCGCAGTTTGTCCTGGGAGAGGGGCAGCGCAACTCTTTCCCGCTGAAGAAAGAAATTTCATTTTCAGGTGCTGTGGAAAAAGCGAATGAACGGTTGACCGAATTTCTCGGCAAAGAATTTTCAAGCCCGGTGATTACGGAACATAACGGTGAATTCCACCTTTTTGCCCAGAAAACGGCCTGGTGCCGCCTGGGCGTGTATGTTGTCCACTTCAGCATACTGGTGATTTTTGTCGGTGCAATCATCGGCTCCCTTGCCGGCTACAAAGGATTTGTCACCATTGTTGAAGGGTCAAGTATCAACTCATTTGAAGGCAGAAGCGGTCAGAAAATTCCCCTCGGCTTTGAAGTGCTTTGCGAAAAATTCAGCGTGGAATTTTACCCTACCGGTTCCCCGAAAGAGTTCAAGAGTATCTTGACCGTTACTGAAAACGGTAAACCGGTTCCCGGTTATTCGCAGGTGAAGGTCATTGTTAATGAGCCGATGACCTACAAGGGGATCACCTTTTATCAGTCCAGTTATGGGCAGGCCAATGAGGGGGGAGCGCATTTTATCTCCGTGACTCCGCGCGGCGGCGGGATTCCGGAAAAGCTCACTGTTCAGGAAGGCGTCGCGGTTACCCTGAAGGATGGCACTGTTTTTAAACTGCTTGAGGCCACCCAGGAGGTGCGCCAGTTTGCACCCGGGTTCTCCGGCCCGGCGGCTCGCGTTGAAGTGATGCGAAAAGGGGCGGCACCGCAGACGTTTATCGCCTTCAAAAATTTCCCCGAGGTGAATGCTCAGCGCGGGGATGCTCTCATCTTCGGCTATGAAGGGACAAACGCCAAGCAGTATACCGGTCTGCAGGTCGCCAAAGATCCCGGTGTCTGGGTGGTATGGCTTGGCTGCACCTTGATGGTTATCGGCCTCGGCATCGCTTTTTTTATGTCGCACAAACGTATTTGGGTGGTTGTAACAAAAGGGCATGCCCGTATGTATGGCAATGCCAGCAAAAATCAGGCAGCGTTTCAAATGCAGTTCGAAGATATTTCTGAAAAGTTCCATGATATAAAAATCTAACGGAGGTTACCTCTTTATGACCAGTTCCATGCTTTTCAACATCACAACGTTCACATATCTGATCTCAACGGTCGTTTTCTTTGCGTTCCTGGCCAGCAAGAACAAGTCGCTCGGTCTTGCCGGCAGTTTCATTGCCTATGCCGGTCTGATCGTCCAAACCGTAGCCATCGCCCTGCGCTGGAAAGAATCCTATGATATGGGTGTCGGCCATGCCCCCATGTCCAACCTGTATGAGTCGATCGTATTCTTCTCCTGGACGATTGTTCTGCTTTTTGCCTACATAGATATGCGCTACAAATACCGTATCGTCGGAGCATTTGTTGTGCCGTTTGCGCTGCTGGGTATGGCCTGGGCGCAGCTCGGCATGAATACCGGCATTGAGCCGCTTGTCCCGGCACTGCAGAGCAACTGGCTGCTGTACCACGTTATCACCTGCTTCCTCGGCTATGCCGCGTTTGCCGTTGCCTGCGGGATTTCCATCATGTATCTGATCAAGACCGCCGTTGAAGGTAATGATTCTTCAGCACAGGCCGGCGGGCTCATGTCCTTGTTCCCCCCCCTGAAAGTGCTGGATGACCTCAACTACCGTTCAATCATGATCGGTTTCCCGCTGTTGACACTTGGCATCATTACCGGCGCCGCCTGGGCCAACTACGCCTGGGGCACCTACTGGAGCTGGGACCCCAAGGAAACATGGTCTCTGATCGTCTGGTTTGTGTATGCTGCCTTCCTGCACGCCCGCATTACCAAAGGATGGGTTGGCAAACGTGCCGCCTGGCTTTCAGTCATCGGCTTTGCCGCCACAATCTTCTGCTATCTCGGGGTAAACCTGTTTCTTTCCGGGCTGCACAGTTACGGCAGTTCTAAAATGTAACGGGGGTAGTGCCCACTTGCACGCTCGTACCTGGTGGGTGAATATCGAACGGTATTCACCCGCTTTTATTTTGCCTGAAGATCCATGAGGTTGTGCCGGTAACTTTTGCACCGGGAGTGTCGTATGAGTTTTTCTGTCATTATTCCCGTAAAGCCGGGCGGCTATGTCGCCGCCTGTACGCACTTGAAGTCGATCCTGCCGGATGACCCGGGATATGAAATCCTCCTGGCCGAAGGGAGCGCACCGAGCCAGCAGCGTAACCTTGCGGCCCGGGAAGCGGTCGGTGATGTACTGTATTTTCTTGACGACGATTCACTGAT
This sequence comes from uncultured Geobacteraceae bacterium, assembly GCA_903852495.1. GTDB lineage: Bacteria > Desulfobacterota > Desulfuromonadia > Geobacterales > Pseudopelobacteraceae > JACRCG01. The sequence continues at coordinate 14,414 of CAINRC010000015.1, forward strand.
AACCGCTGAAAATTTTGCCCACTGTGTCGAAGCCATGAGTGACCCGATGGTGGCTGTTGTCGGCGGCCCGTCAATTACTCCTTCTGGTGATAGCCCGTTGCAGCAGCTGTTCGGCTATGCACTCGCTTCAGCGTTTGGCTCCGGCGGTGTAAACAGACGCTACCGGGCGGTTGGCGTCACCCGTGATACGACTGACAAAGAGCTTATCCTGTGCAATCTTGCGGTGCGTCGTTCACTGTTTATGGATCTTGGCGGTTTTAGCGAATGTTTGTACCCGAATGAGGAAAACGAGTTTATGGATCGGGTCAAATCAGCCCGCTACCGCCTGATCCATAACCCCTCCATGCTGGTGTACCGCAGTCAGCGCAGAACTCTGAAGGCATTCATCCGGCAGATGTTCAACTACGGGCGGGGCAGGGGGGAGCAGACCCTGATGGCGACATCATTTTCGCTGACGAGCTTTGTGCCGCTGTTTTTTGTCGTGTATCTGGCTCTTGCCCTCATTTTCATAAAGTATGTATTCGTACTTGCTCCTCTCGTGATATACCTGTGCGCGGCCTTGGCAGGTTCGCTTGACGTGCTGCGCCGGACCGGCAACCCGTGCGCTCTGCTGCTCCCGCTGGTGTATCCGCTTATGCATTGTACAAACGGCGTCGGCCTCCTGTGGGGATTGACCCATGGAAAACCGGATCCGGTTCATGACAACGCCGTACGGGTGAGACGGATAAAGAAGCTGGGGGAACCGTTTACAGAGCAGCACCAGTAATCGGAAAAACATTCATGCGCCTGTCGGCCGCATACTGATGGAGAAAAACACGTGGATATCAGCATAGTTGTACCGGTATACAACGAACAGGACAATGTGGAAGCGGTTTATTCCGCACTCAGTGAAACGCTTAAGGGCATGGACTGCACCTATGAGATCGTTATGGTTGATGACGGATCATCCGATGGCTCTTACGGCGTACTTGCCCGGCTCGCATCCGAAGATGCCGCTCTCAAGGTCATCCGGTTCCGGAGAAACTTCGGTCAGACCGCAGCCATGTCGGCCGGATTTGACTACGCCCAGGGGGACGTCGTCATTCCGATGGACGGCGACCTGCAGAACGACCCCGCCGATATTCCGCGCCTGATAGAAAAAATTGATGAGGGATACGACGTCGTTTCAGGATGGCGGCGTGATCGTAAAGATACGTTCATTACCCGTAAAATCCCGTCTTTACTAGCCAATGCCATTATCTCCCGCCTGACCGGGGTCCATCTGCATGATTACGGCTGCACACTCAAAGCCTATCGCCGCGAAGTGCTGGAGGGGATAAACCTGTACGGCGAAATGCACCGCTTCGTCCCTGCGCTGGCATGCCAATTCGGGGCCAGAGTTATAGAACTGCCGGTTAATCACCGTCCCCGTATTCATGGTGTCAGTAAATACGGAATCTCACGGACCTTACGCGTTATCCTTGACTTGATGACCGTCAAGTTCCTCATGTCCTATTCCACCAAACCGATCCAGCTTTTCGGCCGGTGGGGGGTTTATACCATGCTGGCCGGATTAGGCAGCGGCGCCATGACCCTGTATATGAAACTGTTTGAGCATCTCAGCATGAATCGAAACCCGCTGCTGATTCTTACCGGGTTTCTTCTGTTTATGGGGGCGCAGTTCATTGCCATGGGGTTATTGGGCGAACTGAACGCCAGAACCTATTTTGAGTCGCAGGGCAAGCCCATTTATGTGGTGAAGGACAGGATAAACCTTGGCTGAAGACGCACTCCGCGTACTTATGATCGCCCCGACCCCCTATTTTGCCGATAGGGGGTGCCATGTCAGGATATACGAAGAAGCACGGGCGCTGACCAAACTCGGGCACGAGGTCTGTATCGTGACCTACCACCTTGGCCGCGATATGCCCGGTGTGCGCGTGGTTCGAACACCGCAGGTCCCTTGGTACAACAAACTGGAAGCCGGCCCCTCGTGGCATAAACCCTACCTTGACGTGCTCCTGCTGTGGCAGGCCTACAGCGAAATCCGTACATTCCGCCCCCATCTGCTCCACGCCCATCTGCATGAAGGAACCCTTATCGGTTCTGTTCTTAAAAAAATATTCAACATTCCGCTGCTGTTCGATTACCAGGGGAGTCTGAGCGGAGAATCGCTCAATCATGGTTTTTTCCGTGAATCATCCCCTCTGACAAAACTATTCAAGGGGCTTGAGCGGTTTATCGACCATCGTGCTGACGCCATTATTACCAGTTCCGAACAAGGGCGCCACGAGCTGATTTCCGATTGGGCTGTTGCCCCTGAGAAGGTCGTTAATCTGATTGATGGCGTTGATACGGAGATCTTCCGGCCGCTGCCCCGCAGCGAGGCACGGCGCGAACTTGGCATTCCTGATAACGGCAAGCTGGTTGTTTTTCTTGGCCTGTTCAACCGCTACCAGGGGGTTGATCTGCTCTTGGCAGCCATCTCACTGATTAAAGCCAAAGCTCCAGACATCCGCTTTCTGTTGATGGGCTTCCCCGACGAGGAGTACCGGAGAAAAGCTATCGATATGGCGATTGACGATGTCATCACCTTTACCGGTCGTGTGGCGTATGATCGTGCCCCGTTATTCTTAAGTGCCGGTGATCTTGCCGTATCGCCAAAGTTGGCAACAACGGAAGCCAACGGAAAACTGTTCAATTATAGTGCCTGCGGCTTGCCGACGGTGGTGTTCGACAATCAGATCAACCGGGAAATTCTTGGTGATGACGGAATATATGTGGAACACGGCAATACGTCATTGTTTGCGGATGCCATCATAGCAACGATGCACAGCGCTGACCTGATGAAATCACGTGCCGAACGGGTCAGGGAACGTGCTGTGACAATGCACTCCTGGGATGCCAGATCACACCGGCTGGTTTCGGTTTACCGCACTCTTCTGGCGTCATAGCGCAACGGTTTTTCCGCACTAAAAAGCGCCCGAGTGCTAAAAACCATTGACACTGCTGCTTTGATTTGCTATACAACGATGCCTCGCAAGCGGGAATAACTCAGTGGTAGAGTGCAACCTTGCCAAGGTTGAAGTCGCGGGTCCGAATCCCGTTTCCCGCTCCAAAAAAATACACGGGCCAGGTCAAGTACCTGGCCCTTATTTTATGGGGCTTCACAGACTTTCTTTGTTCCTTCCCCTCTCCGCAAAAAAACAATTCCATACTGATTTAGTCAAGTCTGTGCCTTATCTGTGCCTTAACCGTGCCTTACCATTTTTGTTACCCACTGTTTATTTGTAAAAAACGACTGCAACCGGTTGTGCCATATTGACAATAATTTCGTGGCTGTAATTTCGCTTTGAAAGGGTGCAAAATTTATTAGTCTAAAGCTCCCGTTGGGGATTCCGCACCAAGTCGGCCACTGATTCCGATTGAACTCGGCCACCCAATACGATTGAAGTCGGCCACCTATTCCGATTGATCTCGGCCACCCCCTGAGTACTTCGTAGCATCCCCCG
>CAINRC010000016.1 GCA_903852495.1 uncultured Geobacteraceae bacterium
ATGTTACCTTCGGCAAGGTATTCAGCATTGATGCGGTTGCCAAAACCACCGCCGGCAAAACCGTAGCCCGGACGTTTGTGCAGGGGGAATCACAGGATGAATTGATCCCCGCATTGGGCAAGCTGGCTGAAAAACTTTCTGCAGAACTGGTTAAGTCGTACTCCGCCGTTCCGGCAGTGGTCGCTGTCCCGCTGCCGGTAGTAACGGCACCGGTGGTAGTTGCCGTACCACCGCCGGATGGAGAATTTATCAAGCCGCGCGCCGTGGAAACGGCCGCTGCTGGCGGCTGGGTAAGTAGCCGGCTGGACGGCGCCGCCAACCTCATGGCTGCAGGCCTGACCCTGCCGGACGGCAGCCGTGAAATTTTTCTGGCTGAAAATCAGCGGCTTGTGTACTACCGCCAGGGCAAAGAGATGATTAAAGTGGCTGAGGCGGAGTTCAAAACCACGGAGAAAATTATATCCCTGGATACTCTTGCCGGGAGTGACGGCAGCCTGGATATCTATGTTACCGTAATCCGTGCAGCAGAACCGGCATCCCAGGTGTGGCAGACCAAGGGGGACAAACTGGTTCTGGTGGCGGAGAAAATTCCCTACTACTTCCGTAGCGCCGCTCTTGCCGGTGGTACAAAAAAACTCTACGCCCAGTCCATGGGGCGTGATGATGATTTTTTTGGAGACGTGTACGAGGCGGCCCGCAATGGTTCGGCGATAACAGTAAAAAATCCGGTTAAAATGCCCCGTCACGGCAATATCTACAGCTTCAATCAGTTGCGTGACCGCAATGGCGATTCCCTGACGGTGGTCATCAACCCCGACGGCTATCTGGTCGTTTTTGACCAGAGCTTGAAGGAAATCTGGCGGAGTAATGACAAATTTGGCGGATCTGAACTGTTTTTCGAAAAAGACGATGATGCCAACGTGCGGACAACCGGTGAGAAAACCCGCTGGGTCTTCATGAATCAGCGTATTCAGGTTACCGGGTCTGGCCAGGTTCTGGCCGGTAAAAATGACGGATTCTGGGTGGTGGGTACCGCACGTTCCTACAAGAAGGGTTCCGTGTACAGTCTTACCTGGAACGGATCCAGTCTTGAGGAGAAATGGCGCACTCGCGAAACCCAGAATTACATGCCCGATTTCCTTCTTGACGAAGCGCGCAATGAATTGCTGATGCTGCAGACGGTGCAGCGGCCGGGCGTGACAACTCGCGGAACGTCATCGCTTACAATTAAAAAGGTCGAGTAGCGCTTGCACGAAATAGCCGAATGATGGGCGGGAGAAATCCCGCCTATTTTTTTGGTCTTTCCTTTGACGATTGCATAGAGCTGTGGTACATTCGCCACGAAAATCAGGAGGCCCCATGGAACTAAGTCATATCGCAATTTTGCTGGAATCAATCGACAGCAAGGTTCAGGTTACAATGGAAGCTGTCTCCGCTCTGGACAAAAAAAATGATATCAAGATTGACGAACTACGGATTGATCTGAAAGAAGATATTGCGGTCGTTGACAGCAAAGTTATGGGGCTGAGTACACGTCTGGATGCTGTTGAAGAACGCCTTTCCGGAGAAATAGCTGAGGCCCGTAATGATCTTGCCGCCCACCGTCACAACACAGAACTCCACCACTCGCAGCCAAAACGCCCACTGAAAAGAGCCTGACCGACTTGAAACCACGCGCAAAAATAATCTGTATTGCCAACCAGAAGGGGGGCGTCGGCAAGACGACCACTGCTGTGAATCTTGCGGCATCCCTGGCGGCTGCCGAACGGCCGACACTGCTGGTGGATATCGACCCCCAGGGGAACGCAACCAGCGGCGTCGGTCTGGACAAGGCGGATCTTGAACGGACCATTTACGATGCCATGATTAATGATGCGGAAGTCCGGGGGCTGATAGTGGATACCGGGCAGCCGTTTCTGCATATTCTCCCCGCCAATTCGGATCTGGCCGGTGCGGATCTGGAACTGGCCACCATGGCCGGCCGGGAACAGAAGCTCAAATATACTCTGGCCTCCCTGTCGGAGGAGTACCGGTATATTATTATTGATTGTCCCCCCTCGCTTAACCTGTTGACGGTCAATGCGCTGACCGCCGCCGATTCGGTTCTGATCCCGCTCCAGTGTGAATATTATGCGATGGAAGGTCTTTCGCAGATTCTCCAAACCATCGGGCTTATCCAGAAAAACCTGAACCCGTTTCTACTGATTGAAGGGATTTTGCTGACCATGTTCGATGCGCGGGGCAATCTGGGGAAAGAGGTGGCTACCGAGGTGCGGACGCATTTCCCCGGTCAGGTGTTTGAAACAGTCATACCGCGTAACGTCCGTCTGGCGGAAGCACCGAGCCACGGGAAGCCGGTTATCTATTACGACATAACATCGCGCGGTGCCGCCAGTTATCTGCAGCTGGCACGCGAGATCATCCAGAGGGAGAAGATACATGGCTAGAATAGGGGGCCTCGGCAAAGGGATGGCTGCCCTGCTGCAGGTGGCTGAAACAGTTGACGAGTCAAAAAATTATTTTATCTGCCCGGTGGAAAAGATCCGGCCTAACCGCAACCAACCGCGCAAACATTTTGCTCCGGACAAGTTGGACGAGCTGGCCGCCTCTATCCGTGAAAAGGGAATTATCCAGCCGCTGGTGGTTACCCGCAAAGATGATCACTACGAAATCATCGCCGGTGAACGACGCTGGCGTGCCGCACAAAAAGCCGGACTGCACGAGATCCCGGTGGTTATCCGTGAAGCGACGCCGGATGCGATCATGGAACTGGCCCTGATAGAGAATATCCAGCGCCAGGATCTGAACGCCATCGAAGAGGCGCACGCCTACCGCTCTCTGGTGGAGCAGTTCAGTATCTCCCAGGAGGATGTGGCGCGCAGGGTCGGGAAAAACCGTACCACGGTCACTAACTCGCTGCGGTTGCTTAAGCTGCCGGAGGAGATTCAGAAGGATATCGTGGAGGAACGGCTCAGCATGGGTCATGCCCGCGCGCTGCTGTCTCTCGAAAGCGAAGAACTTGTCGAAAAAGCACGCCACGAAATTCTGCACCGTCAGCTAAGCGTCCGGGCGACGGAAGATCTTGTGCGCAGGCTGAAAGTTAACCCGCACCCGGCTCCGGCAAAGCGGTTGCAGCAGCCGGACCTGCTCATGTCATCCCTGGAAGAGCAGCTCCAAAAACGCTTCCAGTCACGGGTTGCAATTCGCAAAGTAGGGGCCAAAGGGGGGCGTCTGGAAATCCATTTCAGCGACTCGGACGAACTGACCCGAATTATAGATCTGCTGGATATTTAGAAGCTGCAAAAATCAGCAGCATTCCTGTTAAATATCTTGACACTTGAGCACTTATCGTGGTAGTTAGCCTCTGTTTTACGCCCGCATATGGGATACAGTATACAACTCAGCATACCTGCAAGGGGTAGGACGTGATTGAATTAAATTTGTCATTCGTTATTCAGTTGATCAACTTCGGCATCCTTGTCCTCGTTCTCAACATCTTTCTGTACAAGCCGCTCCGCAAGGTTTTGGCCGACCGCCGTCAGGTGATCGACTCGGCTCGTGAAAAGACCGTTTCTGTTGATGCGGAAGTACAGAGTAAGATGGCCCAGTACGAAGCCCGTCTGCACGCAGCCAAGGCAGAAGCTGGCACCCAGCGCGCAGAAGCATTGAAAATCGCACAGGCTGAAGAGGCTGCAGTGCTTGATAAAGCCCGCAAGCAGGCGGCTGAATCACTCGGTTCAATCCGGGAAAGAGTTGCCAAAGAAGCTGGTGAGGCCCGTGAGTTGCTGAAAAAGCAGGCTGAAATTCTGTCCGGTGAAATCTGCGAAAAAATTCTCGGGAGGAGCCTGTAGTTATGAGTATGGTATCCGATCGCACAAAAAAAATTATTAGTACCGTTCTTTACATTGCTGCGATCATACTGGTTGCATCCGTCGGCTTTGCTGCAGAAGGGGGCGGTGCCCACCATCCTGACAGCGGTGCCCAGATGAAGGATTTTGGCTGGAGGGTTCTCAACTTTGCGGTGCTGGTCGGCATAATCGTCTGGGCACTTAAAAAAGCAGATGTGAAGGGAACCTTGGCAGCCCGTCAGGTGGAAATCGAGAAAAGCCTGAAAGACGCTGAAGAAGCCCGTGACTCCGCCGAAGCAAAGCTCCGTGAATACAGCGTGAAGCTTGACCAGGCAGCGAAAGAAATTGATGAACTCCACGCGGCGATTGTGCGTGAAGGCGAGCAGGAAAAAAGCCGCATTATCGCTGAAGCTACCGGCGCTGCAGAAAAAATTGTTGCCCAGGCGGCACTGTCTGCTGAGCAGGAAACAGTGAAGGCTCGTAATGAACTGCGCGCCGAAGCAGCACGGCTTGCGGTTGACCTCGCATCCGGCAAGCTGGGCGGAGCCATCAAGAAGAACGACCACGACCGATTTGTCGGCGAATATCTTGACAAGGTGGTACAGATCCAGTGATCAATAACGCGATTGCGAGACGATACGCCAAAGCACTTGTACAGCTTGGCTCGGAAGGTGGTCTGATTGACCGTTTCCGTGACGAGTTGTCGCTTGTTGACAGCCTGTTTAAGACAAACGGTGAACTGCGCGCCGCTTTTGCGAACCCCGCTCTTACTCAGGTCCAGAAAAAGTCCATCATGACTGAGCTTATTGCCAAGATGTCCTGCTCAGAGCTGGTGGGGAACTTCCTCCTGCTGTTGGTGGATAAGAACCGTGTCGCTTTTCTAGGCCAGATCGTCCAGACCTACGAAAAGCTGGCCGATGAATTCACCGGTGTGATCCGCCCGGTCATCACGACCGCGTTTCCGCTGGACAGCAGTCAGGTGAGTGCGATTCAGACTGCACTTGAGAAGAAAACCGGCAAGAAAGTTATACCGCAGATGATTGAAGATTCGTCCCTGCTGGGTGGCGTAATAACCCAGATAGGCGATATCGCATATGATAACAGTGTCAAGACTCAGCTTAAACGGATTAAAGATATATTACAGAAGGGGTAGGAGCATCCATGGAAATCAGAGCCGAAGAGATCAGCGAGATTATCAGGAAACAGATCAAGGAGTATGGCAAAGAGGTTGAGGTGTCGGAAACCGGCACTATCATCTCCATCGGCGACGGTATTGCCCGTATCCACGGCCTGGCTGGCGCCATGGCCGGTGAGTTGCTGGAGTTTCCCGGCGGCGTAACCGGTATGGTTCTCAACCTTGAAGAAGATAACGTCGGTGCCGCTATTCTTGGAGAATTCTCCGAGATTAAAGAAGGCGACACGGTCAAGCGTACCGGCCGTATTACCGAAGTTCCGGTTGGCGATGCCCTTATCGGCCGCGTTGTTAACGCCATCGGACAGCCAATCGACGGTAAAGGCGCTATCAACACCAGCAGCTTCAGCAAGGTGGAGATCAAAGCCCCCGGCATTGTAGACCGTAAATCGGTTCATCAGCCAATGGCCACCGGCCTCAAGGCGATCGATTCCATGGTTCCAATCGGGCGTGGCCAGCGCGAGCTGATCATCGGTGACCGTCAGACCGGCAAAACCGCCGTCGCTATCGACACGATCATCAACCAGAAGGGTGGCGATGTTGTTTGTATTTATGTCGCTATCGGCCAGAAGCGTTCAACCGTTGCCCAGGTTGTTTCCAAGCTGACTGAGCACGGCGCCATGGATTACACCATCGTCGTTGCCGCAACCGCTTCCGAGTCTGCACCGTTGCAGTTCATCGCACCATACACCGGCGTAACCATGGGTGAATTCTTCCGCGACAGCGGCAGACATGCCCTGATCATCTATGACGATCTTTCCAAGCAGGCCGTTGCCTATCGTCAGCTGTCACTGCTGCTTCGTCGTCCTCCAGGACGTGAGGCATATCCGGGTGACGTTTTCTATCTGCACAGCCGTCTGCTGGAGCGTGCCTGCAAGCTTTCCGACGAACGTGGTGCAGGTTCACTGACCGCACTGCCAATTATCGAAACCCAGGCTGGTGACGTTTCCGCATACATCCCGACCAACGTTATCTCCATCACCGACGGCCAGATTTACCTGGAGTCCGACCTGTTCTTCTCCGGCGTCCGTCCGGCCATCAACGTCGGTCTTTCAGTTTCGCGTGTTGGTGGTTCCGCCCAGACCAAGTCCATGAAACAGGTTGCCGGTACACTGCGTCTTGACCTTGCCCAGTACCGTGAGATGGCGGCATTCGCCCAGTTCGGTTCCGATCTGGACAGAGCAACTCAGATGCAGCTGGAGCGTGGTGTCCGTCTGGTTGAAATCCTCAAACAGCCGCAGTACCGCCCGATTCCGAACGAAAAACAGGTTCTGGTTATCTTTGCTGCCAATAACGGATTTCTTGATGAATACCCGGTATCCGCTCTCAGGAAATACGAAGTCGAGCTGTATGCATTCTTCGACAACCGTCAGGCTGAACTCCTTGCCGAACTTCGCGACAAGAAGGCCATCGATGACGATATGAAAGGGCGCATCATTGCTGCTCTGGGGCAGTTGAAGAAGGAATTTACCGCGTAAACAAGGACGGTTTGAGATATGGCAAGCCTTAAAAGCATTAAAAAACGGATCGTATCCGTAAAAAATACTCGCCAGATCACCAAGGCCATGAAAATGGTTTCGGCGGCAAAACTGCGCCGTGCCCAGGAAAATGTGGTTGCTGCCCGCCCGTACGCAAAAAAGCTGGGTGAAGTACTGCAGTCACTGGCCGCAAATCTTGAGGGGGATCTTCACCCGCTGCTGGAAAAGCGCGAGGCGAAAAAACTTCTTCTGATCGTCCTTACCTCGGACCGTGGTTTGTGCGGCGGGTTCAATACCAATCTGTGCAAAGCTGCAGACCGCTATATCAAGGAAAAATCTGATTCCTACGAGCAGATCAGCGTCATGACGATCGGCCGTAAAGGGTTTGAATTCCTGAGAAGCCGCTATACGGTCTATAAAAACTTTTCAAACGTGCTGGCCAAACCGAACTATCAGACTGCAGCCATGATGGCTCAGGAAGTAATCGATGGTTTTGTGGCTGGCGAATATGATCAGGTTGAGCTGCTCTTTAACTCATTCCGCACGGTTATGAGTCAGGATATCACCTTCCAGCAGATGCTGCCGGTTGTCCCGGAAGAAACGGATGCCGTCGAAGCAACCCCTGTTGAATATATCTACGAGCCGTCTGTTGGCGCTTTGCTGGCGGAAATTCTGCCGAAAAATATTGAAGTCCAGATATTCAAGGCGATGCTGGAAACTGTGGCTGGTGAGCATGGTGCCCGTATGACCGCCATGGACAGCGCCTCAAAGAACGCCAACGAAATGATCGGCAAGCTGACGCTCCAGTACAACCGGGCACGTCAGGCTGCCATTACAACGGAGCTGATGGAAATTATCTCCGGCTCCGAATCGATCAAAGGTTAATCACTTTACGCATCACTATATGAGGCCGCACGGCCGCAGGAGGACACTGTTCCATGAGTCAGAACACAGGTAAAATTTCGCAGGTCATCGGCGCTGTTATCGACGTTGAATTTGAGCCCGGCAAGCTGCCGGAGATCTACCACGCACTACGCGTGACAAATCCGGCCATTGATGACCGTGAATTCAATCTGGTACTGGAAGTTGCCCAGCATCTTGGTGAAAACTCTGTTCGTACCATCGCCATGGACTCCACCGACGGCCTCAAGCGCGGTCAGGTTGTTGTCGATACCGGCAAACAGATTTGCGCTCCGGTTGGCGCCAAAACCCTCGGCCGTATTATGAACGTAATCGGCGAGCCGGTTGACGAAATGGGCCCGATCGGCAATGAGAAAGAGTATGCCATCCACCGTGAGGCACCCTCATTCGAAAATCAGTCAACCAAAGTTGAAGCGTTCACAACCGGCATCAAGGTTGTTGACCTGCTCGCACCGTACGCACGTGGCGGCAAGATCGGCCTGTTCGGCGGCGCCGGCGTTGGCAAGACTGTTCTTATTATGGAACTGATCAATAACATCGCCAAGCAGCACGGC
>CAINRC010000017.1 GCA_903852495.1 uncultured Geobacteraceae bacterium
ACGTTTCAACGGATGCAATTACTACTCGTGCTTCGATGGAAAGCAGCTCAATACCAACCAGAGATACTTTTACCCACGCGTCAATCACAATCCCTTTGTCCAGGATCCTGTCAACAACTTCTGCCAAGCTCGAAGAATCGGTTGATTTCTGTACTTTTGCCATGACTGTTTCCTCCTTGAATTGATGTCGCCCATTCGTTCTTAAAACCTTCAGCATGCATGCTTACGGTAGTAATAGCGAAATACATGCCAACAGTCATGGCGGGTGAAGAAAGCGGTATGTGGTTGAAGTTGTTCACTAGATCAGAATCAGAATGCAGCGGGACGCGCACCGGCGCGGATGTATGGAATCTGTGCTATGGAACCTATTCCCTAGTTGGGGGGATATCCTTCCCTGCCTGCCGTGAAGCGTAGCGGGTGATGACGCTGACGATCTCATCATGGTTGAACGGCTTGGCGACAAACGCGGTGATCAGACCTGACTCCAGTGCGCCTTCAATGGTCTGGTCGTCTTGATAAAAATAGCCGGAAACGATGACGATGGGGAAGCGGATATCTGTTTTACGGAACTGCCGGGCCAACTCAAGGCCGTCAATATCCGGAAGCTTGGCGTCAAAAAAGGCCATACCGAAGGAGGTACTTTCTGTCAGAGTGATTGCGGCTTGGGCACTCAGGGCGGTTTTGCAGGTAAAGCCGGATTTGCGGATAATATTTTCCAGAATCCAGCACATTTCCGGTTCATCGTCCACAACGAGAATCGGGGCGATTTTTTCTTTCATGATTCACTCCCTTCAAGTCCGGCCGGCAGTAGAATTGTAAAGACACTGCCGCGTCCTTCCACGCTTTCAACGGTAATGGTTCCCTTGTGCTGTTTGACGATGGAATAGCAGAGTGACAGACCAAGACCGGTCCCCTGTCCCACCATGGATGTTGTATAGAACGGATCGAATATTTTTCCGATCTCCCGTGGTGAAATTCCGCAGCCGCTGTCCGTAACCTGAATCCGGACTTCGGAGCCGAGCAGTTCCACGGTGATCCCCATGCTTCCGCCGTTCGGCATGGCATTGATGGCGTTCAAAAACAGATTCATGAAGACCTGCTGCAGCAGTGTGGCTACCCCTGTTACCGTAACCGGTTCCTCCGGAAAGGAGGAGCTGATTTCAATCTTGATGATATTGGCGTGGTAGGCGACCAGCGTCTGGGTCTCCTTGATCAGTGCCACGAGATCCACCCTGGTTTTCCGGGTTGTTGGGGATGGATGGGAATAGCGGAGGAGATTCTCAATAATGAGTGAAGCCCGCTGGATGCCCAGGTGAATCTTTTCGGCACATTCGTGGCGAAACTCCGGGGTGCTGTCATCTTCCAGGAGGAACTGGGCGCTGGATGAACAGATGGCCAGGGGGTTCCTGATCTCATGTGCGACGCCGCCGGCCATGACGCCGAGAGCAACCAGCTTCTGGGAGTGGTGCAGTTCAGCCTCGAGTTTCCGTTTTTTCGTAATGTCGGTGTAAAAGCTGACGTCGCACGCGTGGCCGTTCATGATCATCTCCACGATGACAATGCTGGCGTAGAACAGGGTGCCGTCCTTGCGCAGGCAGGGGATGTCGGGAGTCAGCTGATTTTCATCCTGCAGTATGGCCAGTTCCCGATCCAGGAATTCGATCGGGTGAATGTCCGTTACGTTCAATCCCCTGAACTCTGTTTCGCTGTAGCCGAACATCCCGCAGAGTGCCGGGTTTGCATACTGGAATTCTTTTGTGTGCTCGTCACTCACGAGTATCCCGTAGGGAGCGCCGGTGAACAGTACGCGGTATCTGGTTTCCGTCTCGCGCAGCGCATCCTCCATCTGCTTGTTCTCACTGATATCGCTCATGCCGCCGATAAGCGTCAAGGGTTGATCTGCCGTGAGCTGTATGACGGAGAAGCGATCCTTGAACCACCGATACCGGCCGTCCTTGTGCTTGAAACGATATTCAATCTGATGCGCCGTGCCGGTGGCGCTGAACACGGCTTCGGCAAGCACACGTTCGATCTCCTGCCGATCATCGGGATGTACCAACTCAAAAAAACTTTTATTATCCCAGCCGGTTACCACATCCATATCATACCCGGAAATACGCTGGAAAACCGGGCTGAAATAATCATAGGTGCCGGTTTGCAAATTCCGTTTGTAGTGGGCATCCAGTGAATTTTCCAGTACCTCCTGCAGATCTTCCTTGCTCTCGCTCAGATCCGCCGTCAGGCCCTCTGCCATGCTGAGAGACCGGTCACGGGTGTTAAGCAGGGTAAGCGTCAGGGCGAGCAGCAGCAGTGTGACAGCTATACCGCTGGTCATGGCAAGCCACACCTGCAGATACCCCCCGGAGAAGAAGCCGTTGGCCCTTTCTGTTACGATCAACGTCCAGTATGTGCCGTTGAAATTAATCGGGATTTTTCGGATTGCCTGCGTGGCTGCCAGGGAATTCTGATCCGGGGGACGGCTCTCATACAGAAAATTTTGGGGTGTGGCCTGCTCGCCGTCGAACAGCTGAATGAGAAGGTGTGATTTCCGTTCCAGATAGTGGTCGCCGAGTATGCCCTGCATCAGGTCCTTCATCCGGTGGGGACTGTAGACCCAGCCATACAGCGCGGCGCGGCGCTGTGTGATTGTCTCGATCGGCATCCCTTTGCGATAGACCGGCATATACATCAGGGTGCCGGCCTGGACATCCTCGCTGTTTTCCTGGACCAGGGCGACTTTCCCGGAAAGCGTGGCAGCGTTTGTATCCCGGGCTGTTTCCATGGCTGCCCGGCGGGTCGGTTCCGAAAACATGTCATAACTGAAGGCACGTAGATTGCGGCCGGAAAACGGCTCTAGATAGATAATGGAGGTATATACTTCACGTTCCCCTTTCGGGCGGACATCGTACTCGGGAAACCCCTCAGCGCGGATCTCCTGAACGTGCCGGGGCAACTCGCTACGCGGGATCAGAAGTGAAAAACCAACTCCCTGGATACCGGGGAGCTGCTTTTCAAATTTCAGGTAAGTGGTAAAAATGCGCCATTTTTCTCGGGTGACCTTTTCGGAAGCGTTGAACAGCGCCGCACCGCTCATCAGAACGCGCCCCTGGTCATGAAGCCGCTCCTCGATTTTGTTTTGCAGCTCTTTGCACTCGAAGGTAAATTCCTGCTCTGCCATACTATCCACACTCTTTTTCAAGTAGAGGGTTACCATGGTGGTAATGATCAGGCCGGTCAGCAGCACGATCCATGCAGCAGACCTGCTACGGGATGAGGCGGATATGACAGGGAAAAAAGCGGGCGTACCGGCGCCCCTTGGCTCTTTGACGGGTGGGGTGGGGCTCACGATTCAGACCCTCCGAAACGGGCCGGTAGCAGCAGTGTAAAGACGCTGCCCCTTCCTTCTGCACTTTCCACGGTAATAGTCCCCTGATGCTGTTTGACAATGGAATAGCAGAGTGACAGGCCAAGGCCGGTTCCCTGTCCCACGATGGAAGTGGTGTAAAACGGATCGAACACTTTCCCGATTTCCCGGGGAGAGATGCCGCAGCCGGTGTCCGTAACCTGAATCCGGACCTCAGAGTTCACCCGTTCCACGGTGATCCCCATGCGTCCGCCGCTCGGCATGGCGTTAATGGCGTTCAAAAAGAGATTCATAAACACCTGCTGTAGCAGCGTGGCGACACCGGTCACCATGACCGGTTCCTGGGGGAAGGTTGCGGTGATTTCGATTTTGAGAATATTGGCGTGGTAGGCGACCAGCGTCTGGGTTTCCCTGATCAGGGAGGCGAGGTTCACCAAAGTTTTCCGGGTTGTTGTGGAGGGGTGGGAATATTTGAGGAGATTCTCGATGATGAGTGAAGTTCGCTGAATCCCCTTGTGAATTTTGTCGGCACACTCGCGGCGGAATTCCGGGATGCTTTCCTCTTCCAGAAGAAACTGGGCGCTGGACGAACAGATGGCCAGTGGATTTCTGATCTCATGGGCAATGCCACCCGCCATGACTCCGAGGGCGGCATATTTCTGGGATTGGTGCAGTTCCGTTTCGAACTTACGTTTCTCCGTCAAATCCCTCCCCACGGCCACGACCCCCGCTGTCTGATTGTTGCTGTCCTTCATGGGGGAGAAAGCCCAGGAAACCGGAATGGATGCCCCTTTGCTGGTGCGCAGGGGGCACTCTTTTGTCTGGGCGTAACTGCTCGAGTCGATGCGGGACAAAATGTTCCGGATATCCTGCCGGTCCTCGTCGATGCAGAATTCGGTGAAAGAACGATCCCTCACCGCCGCCGCACTGTAGCCGGAAAGCCGCTCGGCAGCCGCGTTCCACGTCAGTATCATCCCCTTTTTGTCCATGGAAAGAATAAGGTCGCTGGCGCTCTCCACGATACTTGCCAGGTGCCGCTCCACCCGCTGCACCTCTTCGCTCAGGCGTACCTGCTCCGTCACGTCATCCATGAGGAGCACCGCCCCTTCAACCCGGCCATGCCAGGTGAAAGGGAGGATGCTGTAATAATAGATGCGGATCGGTACTCCGGGGGCGCGATAGGTCATGCGCTCCCCCTTGGAGGGTTGATTCTTTTCGATGACCTGACGAATGCGCTTGGTAATGTCCATCTGGTCAAGGATGATGGTCGGGAATACGTCTTCCAGTTTGTAGCCGATGGTATTTGAGAGGGTACGGAGCCCCTTCTCGAGAAAATTGCGATTGGCCGAAACGATACGCATATTCTGGTCAATCAGGAGGACCGAAGAAGGGATCGCATCCAGCAGCATGATGTACAGCTGCTCGTATCGTCCCGAAAGCTCCAGGTCTGCTGCAATTTCGGCTTTAACTTTCATCAGCATCCTTTGCCGTCACGGTAAATGACCGGTCTTCCGCCCTACGATGATAGGCGGGATTGGAGGTGACTGGAGAGTGACTCCCCGATTGTACCGCTGTCGGCGGTAACAAAATTGTACGGCGGCCAGGGGCCGGTTAGAGTGGCGGTGTCGGTTCCCCCTGCTGTCAGCTCTGCGAAAATTTCCCGGAAGCGGCAGACGTTCTCCCCGGCCACCAGAAAATAGAGGGAGAGGGTGAGGATGCCGTTCGGTGCTGCTGTTTCGGCGCGCTGTTTGGCGCTTATCGCTGCAAACGCCTGAATATAACGGTCGCTGCACGCCTGACGATCCTGGGTGACGGCTTCCTGCGTACGGTAGTGAGCTTTCCGGAGCGCAAGATAGGAGCGGCCATCACACGTTGCTTCAACCGGAACATCGGGCACCCGTTCGCCGGAGCCGTTTTCCGGAAGGGAAATCCTGACCCCCATTTCAACGCGCCCTTCCAGCTCCGCCAGGAGAGTTTCATACTGCCGCTGTTTCACCCGCAGCAGATCCTGTACCGCCGGAATCCCGTTCAGGTAACTGCCGTACCTCATGGGGATGACGGTCTGGTGCTGGTGGAGCGCGGCCACAACCCGGGCATAAGCGAGCAGGTCGGCAACCGGCGGCGCGCCCACTTCCACGTCCAGTTCGGACAGTGCGGCGCACAGGCCATGGGCGGCGACAAACAGCACCGGCTTGTCTTTCATGCCGGTCAGAACCCCGTGGCATTCCGTTCCGGTTGATTCGTTCATAATGCCGTATAACAGATACGCCATAACCGGTTTCCTACAACGCCGGAGCGAAGTGATACGGGGGCCAGGGGCCGGAAAGCTCCAGCTGGATTCCCTCTGTTTCCTGCTTCCCGTTCCACGCGGCAACCGCCGCTTCCAGCCTTTCTAAAGAGTTCCCTGCGACAAGCAGAGCACCGTGGAAAAACATCTCTTCGTCCCGTCCGGTGACCTCCCGTGACTGAACCCGGCACTTGGAGAACTCTGCGGACGCACCCTGGGCAAGCGCCTCAATCTCCCTGCCGACCCCCGTAACCCAGGACGACGTTTCCTTCTCCACGATCCCCTTTATTTTTTGTTCGAAAAAATACCGTTTACCGGGAGCGAGCCCTTCCAGCTGCTCTTTTTCCGCCTCCAGGCGCGCCGCCGTCAGCCGGGCACGGGCCTGGGGGAGGTTGACATAGGCCTTGAGAATCCATTCCTCAGTCCCGGCCGTCTCCCTGAAAAACGTGGTCAACACATCCTGGCGCTGCTGCAGTGGTGCCACCGCCGCCGCCAGCGAGGAAAAGACCGTATTGAAGCGGACCGGCAGCACCGGCCCCTGGGCCATAACCGCCATGACGACCTCTTCGTGGCGGAGCGCCCGGGGGGCGACCCACGCCAGATCGGTAATTTTTGCCTGGGCAGCCGGGCCGGAGAAATCATCCAGATCAACTGCCGCCATAACGGCGGCAACCTCGCCGATAATTTCGACAAAGAGTGGGTGTTCCCCGTCAATGCCGACCCCGGAGATCACCGGAGGGGGCGAGGCGGGTGCCAGGCAGAAAAGATACAGTCCCGGTGTCATGCCATTCTCCCCCGTACATCTTCGATAGCCTGTTCAATGTCCTGAAGCTGGATGGTGATGGCCGGTTCTTCGCCATCGGTTTTTTTCATGGCGGCGACGGCGCGGCGCACGGCGGTCATGGCTGACATACGTACGGCAGCGGCGATGTCCGCTCCGCTGAAGCCATCGGTTTTCCGGGCCAGATCGGCGGCCTGCACCTTTTTGGCGACCGGTTTTTTCCGGAGATGCACGGCAAAGATCGCCTCCCGGTCCTGTTCACCCGGCGCTGTCAACTGCACGATATCGTCAAAGCGCCCCGGCCTGACGACCGCTGCATCAAGCATATCAAGGCGGTTGGTCGCCCCGAGGACAAGTACCCCCCGGAGTTCGTCGATGCCGTCGAATTCGGCCAGAAACTGGCTCAAAATACGCTCAGAAACATGGGAGTCGGATGAACCGGCGCTCCTCGTCGGTACCAGAGCGTCAATCTCATCGAAAAAGATGATGCAGGGGGCGGCCTGTTTGGCTTTGTGAAAGATTTCCCGGACCCCTTTTTCCGAATCGCCGACCCATTTCGACATGAGGGCGGGCCCCTTGACGGAGATGAAATTCACGTGGCTTTCCGTGGCAATCGCCTTGGCCAGCATGGTTTTGCCGCAGCCGGGCGGGCCGACAAGCAAAATCCCCTTGGGCGGTGTGACCCCCCCTTTTTCAAAGAGGTGCGGATATTTCAGCGGCCACTCCACCGCCTCAATGAGGCGATCCTTCAGGGAGGCGAGCCCCCCCACATCTTCCCAATGGACATTGGGCGATTCCACAAAAACTTCCCGGATGGCCGACGGCTCAATTTCCCGCAGGGCGGTGAGAAAGTCGTCCATGCTGACTTCCAGCTTGGCAAGGGTTTCGTAGGGAATCCCGCTCTGGCCGAAATCAATCTCGCCCATAATCTGGCGCAGGCAGCTCATGGCCGCTTCCCGACAGAGCGCTTCCAGATCCGCCCCGACAAAGCCGTGGGTGATCTCCGCCAGGTGCTCCATCCGGACATCTTCGGCCAGCGGCATCCCCCGGCTGTGTATTTCAAGAATTTCAAGGCGGCCGCACCGGTCGGGGATCGGAATGACTATCTCGCGGTCGAACCGTCCCGGACGTCGCAGCGCGGGGTCAAGGGCGTTGGGCAGGTTGGTGGCGGCGATGACGATGACGTTCTGCCGTTTGTTCAGACCGTCCATGAGGGCAAGAAGCTGGGCTACAACCCGCTTTTCCACATCCCCGACCACGTTGTCGCGGCGGGGGGCGATGGCGTCAATTTCGTCAAGAAACAGTATGCTCGGCCCCTTGCGGGACGCTTCTTCAAAAATTTTCCGGAGGTGCGCTTCGCTTTCGCCGTAAAACTTGTGGATGATTTCCGGGCCGCTGACGGAAAAGAAGTTGGCTTCCGTTTCATGGGCGATGGCGCGGGCAATGAGGGTCTTTCCGCACCCCGGAGGGCCGTAGAGGAGAACCCCCTTCGGCGCATCGATGCCGAGGCGTTCGAAAACCTCCGGATAGCGCAGCGGCAGTTCGATCATCTCCCGGATCCGTTGCAGCTGGGATTTCAGACCGCCGATATCTTCATAGGCGAGGGTTCGTCCCGCTTCCTCTTCTTCCTGTGGCTTGCCGATGACGAGAATCGTGGAGGGGTTGATGATGACCGGCCCTTTGGGTGATACGGATGCCACTTTGAAGAAGGCGGCGCGGCTGCCGAACAGGGCCGCCTGAATCTTGGCCCCCTCCAGAACCGCCAGTCCGTCCAGCAGGCTCCCGATGTACTTGAGGTCCCGTTCCGCCGGGGTGACGTTGGTCGGCGACAGGACAATCCGCTCCGCCGGCCGGCATTTCACCGTACTGATGCTCACCGTTTCGTCCAGACCGACGCCGGCATTCTCACGGGTCAGGCCGTCCAGCTGAATGCGCGACTGGCCGCGAATCTCCATGTAGGCCGGCATGACTTTGCAGAGGGCTTTCCGTTTCCCCTCCACCAGCACCGTATCGCCGACCGCCGCCTGCAGCCGTTCCATGTCTTCCGGCCCCATGCGGGCCAGGGCGCGTCCCACATCCTTGGTCAGCGCTTCGCTTACTTTCAGCCTGATGCCGGTTTTTTCTGGTTCTTTCATGGCCGTGCCTTTTCGCAGCGGATGGTCACGATGCCGTTGTTGCAGGTGACGGTGGTTTTTTCCCGGGTGAAGGTGTGGCTGAGCAGAATTTCCTTCCGGTACTTTTTTTCTCCCTTTGCCGCCGAGACGGTCAGCACGTCGTCCTGCACTTCAAGTTTGATATCTTCGGCACCGACGCCGGGCATTTCCGCGATCAGGGTGGTGGCGTCCCGGTCTTCAAACAGATCCACGAGCGGCTCATGAATCTCCTGAACCACCACGGCTCCGGTTTTACTGTCCTTGCGGATATTACCGAACGGTTCCACCCGTACGTTGTCGTCTTTTCCGCCGATGCCGGTTTTCAGGCTGAAGCCGTACACTCCCTTGGTGCCCCCCTCTTTGGAGGGAAAGGTGAATTCACCGGTTTTAGAAACGGTTTCGCCCTTTGCTGAAACCTCGTTGAGCTTCTCAGCGATTTCGGACAAGCCGCTGATGATCCGGCTGAGCTTGCTTTCTGCCCCGCCGTTTTCTCCCTGCGGTTCTTTCCGCTCCCCCTGCTGTTTGGCAAGGCGCTCCGCCGAATTGGTCAGGCCGCCCAGATTATTGATGAAGCTGGACAGAGTGCTGAATATACCCCCCACAACGTCGCCCTGATCGTCGTCTGTTTTTTTGCCGTCAGTTGTGCGTTTCGTCGTCATTGTCCCCCCCGATTTGCTGAATACCGAATTTTTTTGCCTTGGTGTGCATGGTTTTGTAATCGACCTGCAGCAGCCGGGCTGCCCTGGCTTTGTTGCCGCCGGTAAACTTGAGCACCGCCGTAAGCACCTCTTTTTCCACCAGTTGCACGCTTTGGCTGACAATCTCGCTCAGGGTGGCATTCTTCCATGGCGTCCCCTCCACTTTCGGAGAAAATGCCATGCCGGGTACGGTAGATGGTTTGATGCTGAGGTCATCGGCGGTGATGGTGTCGCCGGCCACCAGAGCCGCCCGCCGGATTACCGAGCGGAGCTGACGCACGTTGCCGGGCCAGTCGTAGGACACCAGCAGTTCCAGTGCTTCAACGGTGAAGGCGGTGATCATCTTTTTCAGCTCAATGTTGGCCAGGTCGAGAAAACGTTTGGCCAGGTATGGTATATCTTCCTTGCGACTCCGGAGCGGCGGGACCTGGATGGCGAATTCACTCAGGCGGTAGAAAAAATCTTTTCTGAAAGTGCCGTTTTCCGACATCTGCAGAAGATCCTCATTGGTTGCCACAATGAGGCGGATATCAACGTCCACTAGTTTGGTGCCCCCCACCCGGCTCAGTTTCCGATCCTGAAGCACCCGGAGGAACTTCGCCTGGGAGCCGGCGGACATATTGCCGATCTCGTCCATAAAGAGAGTGCCGCCGTGTGCCAGTTCGAACTTGCCGATTTTCTGCCGGTCCGCTCCCGTGAACGAGCCCTTTTCATGACCGAAAAGTTCACTTTCCAGCAGGTTTTCCGGGATGGCGCCGCAGTCAACCGCCATGAAGGGGGCCGCCGCCCTGGGGCTATCCCCGTGGATGGCCCGTGCCACAAGTTCCTTGCCGGAGCCGGTTTCACCCGAAATGACCACCGACAGATCCGACTTTGCCACCCGGTGGACGTCGCCGGCGAGCCGGGCAATCTCTTCGCTCGGCCCCATGTTCTCCACGAGGCCGAAGTTGCCGTGATACTGGTCGGTCATGTTTTTCAGTTTTTTCTTTAACTGCCCTTCTGCCAGCGCCCGGCGCACCAGCCAGACCACCTCGTTGTTGTCGAACGGTTTGGCCATGTAATCATAGGCTCCCCCCTTCATCACCTCAACGGCCTGGCGAATGTCGGTGTACGCCGTGATAAGCACCACCGGCAGATCGTCGTCGATCGCCTTTATTTTTTTGAGCACTTCAATGCCGCTAAGGCCCGGCATACGTACATCCAAGAGGACGAGATCCGGAGCTTCCACGCAAATCTGCCGCATGGCCTGCAGGCCGTCCGGGGCGGTAACAACCCGTAATCCCTCTTTTTCCAGAAGCCGGGTCAGGATCTTCCGGATTTCCTCTTCATCATCAACCACCAAAACACATGCGGTTCGTTCAGACATAGGTAGGTTTCCTTGTAGTGGATAGGTGGGGCGATAGCGTTTTATGGAATCAGTTCTATGGAATAAGTTCCATAGTTGTGGGTAAACGACACCACAAGCCCTGCCGGTTTCATCGCCGCCGTCGCGGATGACAGCAGTTCAACAGAAACCGGAATCACCGGTGATGTGCTACCGTTGGTCGGATGTGCATGAATCATACCTTCGGTACATAGAATGAAGGGGTTTCAGCATCAAACCCCCTCATCCGGCCTTCGGCCACCTTCTCCCGTAGGGAGAAGGGAAAGTACTCATCAGCTTTCGTTATGCGTCGGAAAGGGGGAACTCCATACTAAAGGTTGCCCCCCCCATGGTATTATTCTCCGCGTGGATTGTCCCCTTGTGGGCCGTAACGATCTTTTTGCAGATGGTCAGCCCGAGTCCGGTGCCCATTTTCGGCCCCTTGGTGGAAAAAAACGGATCGAATAGCTTGTCCATGTCTGCCTCGGCGATTCCGGGACCGCTATCGGCAATAATGACCCGGACAACAGGGGCTTTGTCGCTGCCAACCGGTACCTGAACAGAGATGAACAGCTGCTTCCGCGCTGCATCCTGCAGCGCATCGCAGGCGTTGAGGATGAGGTGGGTCATGGCTTTCAACAGGCTGTCCTGTTCCATTTTTACGGAGACCTTCTCTGGTGGCGGGGTATAAAAAACATGGATCTGATCTTCATGCAGTCTCAGCTCGCACATGGTAATGCTCAAAGAGATTATCTGGAGCAGATCACCGCTCACCAGGGCTCTCGGCGGGGCAGCAGACAGCTGATTCAGTTCCTGGCTGATTTTGACGATCCTCTGCAGCTGTTCCCGGCAGATGCGCACCCCCTCCCGTGCATGCTCAGGCAGTTGCTCATCCTCCATGAATTGAAGGCGAGAGGAAATAATGCTGACCGGATTGAGCAGCTCATGGGCAACGCCCACCACCAGGCGCCCGACCGCCGCTTCCTTTTCAAACTGGATCATCTCATCTCTTGTTTTTTGCAGTTGCTGCATATTGTCGATAAGGGATAGTTCCCCCTGTTTCCGTATGGTGATGTCCTGGTGGGTGCCGAGCATCAGCAACGGCTTGCTGTCCCCGGTCCAGTCAATGACCCGCCCCCGGTCCAGAACCCAGACCCAGCTGCCGTTTTTGTGGCGCATCCGGGTTTCGCATTCGTAATAATCGATCTCGCCACGGAAATGTTTATTCAGCAGTTCGTTACTGAGCTGAAGATCGTCCGGGTGCGAGAGCTCTATCCAGGTTGCAATGGAGGTGGGAGAAATCTCTTCAAGGGAGTAGCCAGTAATTTCCGCCCAGCGGTCGTTAAAGAGTGTTTCCCCGGTCTGTACGTTCCATTCCCAGGTTCCGACCCGCGTACCTTCGATAATGCCGGCCAGGCGGCGGCGCTTGTCCTGCAGCATTTTCTCCGCCTGCTTGCGGATGGTGATGTCTGTTATGGTGGTCAGCCAGCAGGGTTTGCCCTCCACAATGATGCAATCGGCAGAAAACAGTCCGTAGCGGATACTGCCATCCTTACAGCGTACTGAAGTTTCCAGATCCCGGGCGTATCCCTGGCCCTCCACGATCTTGAGGATTCTGGCCTGCATGAGCGGGTCAACAAAGATGCCGATTTCGGTGATTGTCCGGCCGATAATTTCCGGGTGTGAGTAGCCCAGAGTGTCCCGAAAGGCGTTGTTGACATCAAGAACACGATTATCCACCACGGAGGAAATCGCCATGAGAACCGGACTGTTATTAAATACCCAGAGGAATTTTTCATCCATCAGCGTCGCAGTGGACAGATCTCTCATAACGCAGAACTGAACCTCATCCCCGTTCCACACCCCCGGAAAAACACGGGTTTCCACCGTGATTTCCGTGCCATTCCGGGTATTGAAGACAACATGGTGAAAGCTGGCAGACGTGGTGGCCATGATGTGTTCTGCTTTAGCCCGGCTTTTGGCAGGATAGATGGAGAGGAAGGGACGACCGAGAAGTTCGGTTTCGCTATGCCCCAGACGGGTGCAGACCCGCTGGTTGACGTAGAGTATCACGCCGGCTCTGTTCAGCACGAAGAAAAGGTCGTTGACTGAATTAAGTACGTTGTCGAAGTCCTGCCGGGACAGGGCGAGAGTCATACCCTGTTCTGCCGGGAAGATCATTTTTTCTGCTGACGTCGTGCTGTTGTTGTTACCAATGCCCATTTGTTGGCCTCCAGGATCAATCAGGCTTTTCAGGTATGCATTTTCCGTGCGCGTAAAACAGCTCATTACACTTTTACAAACAGTGCCACTGTATCACAACATTCCGGTAAAAGAACCAACCGTATTTTGCGCCGAGGCTTGCTTTTCACGGATTGACGTTTATAATCCCCAGCCAATAAGTACGGAGCATGAGATGCATTGCTACAAAAAATTTATACAACCGCAACATTATTGTAACAATAGTATGATACACATGGTGGCAGTGCAATTTTAGGAGCGGGAGCATGGCATGAAAAAAGTGCTGATCATTGAGGATGAAAAAGATCTGGCTGAATTACTGGCGTTCAACCTTGAAAAAGAGGGCTATGCCGCGACCGCTGTGCATGATGGCAAACTCGGGCTGGAACTGGCCGGAGTTGATCCTCCCGATCTGATCCTGTTGGATCTGATGCTACCGGGACTGCTGGGTACGGAAGTGTGCAGGGCACTCCGGAAGGACCGGCGTACCGCCCACATCCCGGTGATCATGATAACGGCCAAAGGGGACGAAATAGACCGGGTGGTCGGGTTTGAGGTGGGAGCCGACGATTACATCGTCAAGCCGTTCTCCATGCGCGAGGTGGTTTTGCGGGTCAAGGCGGTGTTGAGACGGTTCGAACCTGAAGCAGAGATTCCGGATACGGAACTTTTCACCATCGGCGATATCGTCATCGACACGCAGCGCCACACGGTCATGAGTGCCGGCAGCGAGATCGAGCTGACCAGCACCGAGTTCAAGCTGCTGCTGTATCTGGCGGAGAAAAAAGGGCATGTGCACAGTCGTGAAAAGCTGCTGCAGAATGTGTGGAGTTACAATAATGCCGGTGATACCAGAACCGTTGATACCCATGTGACCCGTCTGCGCGGCAAGCTGGGCACACCGGGCGACATCATCAAAACCGTACGCGGTTTCGGCTACAAAATCGAGGTGTAACTGATGGGATTCAGAACAAAACTGGTGCTGTCCTACCTTTTTCTGGTGCTGCTGATCACCGGAAGTTTTTACCTGTACTTCGACCACACCCTGTACAAGGGGATGATCGCAGAAAGTCAGGCCAACCTGTCCAGTCAGGTCCAACTGGCCCGTCTGCTGGTGATGAACGATCGGCAGGGCAAATCGGTGCAGCAACTTGCCGAAGCGATCGGGGCGGCGACCAGGGCGCGGGTGACGCTGATCGCGCCGAACGGCACGGTGCTGGGCGATTCGGACGTGGGACAGGCGCGGGTGGCTCAGTTGGAGAATCACCTGCAGCGCCCGGAGGTACAGGAAGCGCTCCGGAACGGCAGCGGCAGTGCCGTGCGCTATTCGGATACGCTGCGTAGTTCAATGCTCTACTCCGCCATGTCCTACGGTTCCGGAGATGTTCGCGGCATCATCCGCCTTGCCATGCCGCTGGAATATCTGTCGTCGGCACGGGATACCCTGCACGGCATTGTCGGCGGCGCCACGGCGGTAACGATACTGATCGCCCTGTTTTTCAGCTACATCCTTTCCAACCTGACCTCCCGACCGCTGCGTGACATGGCTGCTGCCGCCGCCCGCATCGGTAACGGGGAAAGCAGAACCAGGATTTCGGTAGTTTCCAAAGATGAAATCGGTACGCTGGCCACGGTGTTGAACGAGATGTCCGAGCGGCTTGAGGATCAGATGCAGCGCCTGTCATCGGAGAAGCAGCGCCTTGATACCATTCTGTCCAGCATGGGCGAAGGGGTCATGGTGACCACTCCCGATGGCGTCATAACTCTGGTCAACCCGGCCTTCCGGCGGCTCTTTGCCATTCCCGGCGACATTGAAGGGAAAAAGCTGGTGGAGATTTCCCGCCATCCGGATCTGCTGGCAGCGTTCAACGATCTTGGCACGCCGGATGTTGACGAACTGGTGCGGGAGATTTCCCTCAAACCGCACGATACAACTCTCTTTACCCACTGGGTGCCACTGAAGGTCGACGGTGTTCGCCGGGGGACGGTGGCGGTGTTCCATGATATCAGCGATCTGAAAAGAGCGGAAACCATGCGCCGGGATTTCGTCGCCAATGTGTCCCACGAACTGCGGACGCCGGTGACGGTCATCAAGGGGTATGCAGAAACCCTGTTGGACGGTACCCTGGAGTCGGACCCGGCCCGCGCCGCCCGCTTTGTGGCAATTATCGCCAGCCACGCCGAACGTCTCGCCAGCCTGATAAACGATATTCTGGCGCTGTCGGAACTTGAATCCAAAGAAGTGCACATAGACCTCCATCCGCTTGGCCTCGCGGGGACGGTTGCCAAGGCCAGCGCCCTGCTGCAGGAGCGTGCCGTTCAGAAAAACATTGCCGTTATTGATGAAACAGGAGTGGGGACGGCGACGCCTGTGCTGGTTGATCAGGGGCGTCTGGAGCAGGTTATGCTCAACTTGCTGGAAAATGCCCTCAAGTATACCCCCGACGGCGGGACGATCCGCCTGTTTTCGGAAGATGCGGGGGAGTTTATCCGGGTATCGGTGGCGGACACCGGCATCGGCATTCCCTTCAAGGATCTGCCGCGAATTTTCGAGCGTTTCTACCGGGTGGATGAAGCCCGGACCCGCGAGCAGGGGGGGACCGGACTCGGCCTGGCCATTGTGAAGCATATCGTGCAACTTCATGGCGGTACGGTTTCCGTAACAAGCGAACCGGGCAGGGGGTCACTGTTTTCCTTTACGCTGCGTAAGGGGTAACGTGCTATACACGTTCAACAACTCACAAAACAAGGAGGAGCAAAGATATGAATGAAGTCCACCAGAATTTCACACGTTCGGCGGATCAGGTTATCGTGAGGCAGAACAGCCTCGTTCGTCAGGTGTACGCATGGATGGGAGCCGGGCTGGCCATAACCGCTTTCATGGCGCTGGTAACACTCTCGACGCCGGCGTTATTCAATGCCGTGGTAGGCAACCGGCTGGTGTTCTACGGGTTGATGATCGGTGAACTGGCTCTTGTCTTTACCCTGTCCGGCGCGATAAACCGGCTGAGCGCGTCAACGGCAACGCTCATTTTTGTCGCCTATTCGGCACTGAACGGCGTCACCCTGTCGGTTGTGGCGCTGGTGTACACATCCAGTTCCATCACCGCCACCTTTGTAACCACCGCCGGAATGTTCGGGGCCATGAGCGTTTTCGGATATATGACAAAGCGTGATCTGACGTCCTGGGGCAGTTTTCTGTTCATGGGGCTCATCGGTGTGATTATCGCGTCGATCGTCAATATCTTTGTGGGGAGCAGCGCCGTTTCCTGGATTATTTCGGGAATCGGGGTCATCGTCTTTACCGGATTGACGGCCTACGATACCTGGAAGATCAAGGAGCTGGCCGCCCAGGGTACGGAGGGGAGAAAACCGGCCATTCTGGGCGCACTGACCCTGTATCTGGATTTCATCAACCTGTTTCTCATGCTGTTACGCTTTACCGGCAACCGGAGATGACACAGCGGTGGTGAACTGCATGGATACTCGCGAAAACAGGGATATGGTCATATTCAGAAAACACTGGATATTCGATCTGGACGGGACGCTGACCGTTGCGGTTCATGACTTCAAAGCAATCAAGGAGGCGTTGGGTGTCCCGGAGGAAGCGGATATCCTGTACCACCTTGATTCATTACCCACGGAACAGTCGGCACAACTTCACATTCAGCTTGATAGTATTGAGCGTGATCTCTCGACACAGGCGGTCGCCGCGCGGGGTGCGGCGGAACTGCTGTCCCAGTTGGCTGAAGACGGCTGTACGGTGGGGATACTCACCCGTAATACCCATGACGTTGCCCGCCTGACTCTGGAATATGCGGGGCTGGGAGAATTTTTCCGGGAGCCGGCGTTCATCATCGGCAGATACGACGCGGCCCCCAAGCCCGATCCGGAAGGGGCGTTGCAGTTGGCGTCACTCTGGGGGGCATCGCCGGACGAGATCGTAGTTGCGGGTGACTATCTGTATGATCTTCTGTGCGGAAGGAATCTCGGCTGCGCAACGGTGCACGTAGACCCGGCGGGGCTGTTCCGCTGGCGTGAGCTGGCAGATATACAGGTTACATCATTGCGGGAATTGGCGGAAATGCGGCTTTTGGTGTAGTACGCCGGAAAATTACGCACAAAAAAAGTCCCCCTTTATGAAAGGGGGACTTAGGGGGATTTGCCTCTGCAGGCCGGATGCTGTTATTTTGGACGTTGCTCGGAACCGGCCACCGGCAGCCTGTCATTTTTCCAATCTTCAAAAATCATCTGGGCGATATTCGGATAGGCCAGTTTTATCAATTTCCGATAAGCGTTGTAGCTCCGCCCCCCTGAGTTGCAGTACACAATAATCTGCTTGTTTTTTTCAAGAACTCCTGACCCGGAGGCAAATGTTTCCACCGGAATATTGATCGCCCCCGGTACATGGCCCTCTGCAAATTCCTTGGCGTCACGCACATCCACCACCGTTACCGTCGTCGGTGCCGAATCCAGCAGCGCCTTAACCACAGCCGGCTTGATCTTGCTCGTCTGCACGGTCTTTTCGTAATCCGCCCCGGCGTACATCGGATACCCCTTTTCTTCCCATACCGGCATACCGTCGCTGTAAATCGTAATGTCTTTGTAGCCCAGCTTACGGGCGATCAGGGCCGCCTTGCCGCTCTTGCCGCATTTGATGCCGTTGCAGTAGAACACAAGCGGAGCTTCCTTGGGGGCACTGAGCAGAGCAGCATCCTGCTCAAGAGCTGACAGCGGGATACTGACCGCACTCAGGATATGGGCATCCTGATACTCCTGAGCGGTACGGGCATCAATCAGCAGCAGGCCGGCCGGTTTTTTCTCCAGCATCACTTTAAGCTGCTCACTGGTTATGACGGCAAATCCCTCTTTGGTTGTTTCCGCAGCAAAGCAGAAAATACTCAGTGACAACGCGATTACCACCATACTTAAAATACGAACTGTTTTCATAAAAACTCCCTGGTTTTATTGGTGCGCTGATTGTTGCACGATCATACACCCGGGCGCAATCAAAATGGCCCTGATTAAACGGGTGTGCCGGACGATGTCCGGCACGGATTGGGTGCGCTATGTGTCGGGGATTTTCCGGATTGGGCGCAGCAGGCCGCGCCCCTAGGTGCGGAGGGCAACCGTCATTCCGGGAGCCACAGTTCAAATCGGGTTGCTCCCGGTTCGCCGGACCTGAGGACCAGATCGCCGCCGTGGGCCTGGGCGATGCGCCGGGTGACGAACAGCCCGAGACCGCTGCCGCGTATGCTTTTACCGCGCTGGGCCGCGTCACCGCGCACGAATTTTTCGAACAACAATACTTTTTCGTGCTCACCGATACCGATCCCCTGATCAGTCACCGCAATGCAGAGTCGCCCATCAGTACCTTTGGAGGCAGACACGGTGACGGTCCCCCGCTCCGAATACTTGATGGCATTGTCAATCAGGTTGGACAGGGCGATCTTGACCAGTGTCGGGTCGAGTACCCACAGTGCGGGCGCGTTGTCGCATTCGAGCCGCAGTTCATGACGGATCGAAAAGGTGACAATCTGTGCTGTTTCCGTCACCAGTGGGACAACCAGCGTCTGCTGCCGCACCAGTTGAAAACCGCCCTCCTCAATACGCTCACTGGTCAGGCAGTTGTCGATGAGCTGCGACAATGCGCGGGTCGCCCGCTGAATCTGGTGTGCGCGCCGGTCAAGATCCACCTGCCCGACTACCGGCACCGCCATCAGGTTGATCGCCGCCGAATCGATCACCGCCAGCGGGGTGCGGAATTCGTGGCTGACCATACTGAGGAAGTTGCGCTGCTCCATGAGCAGCCGCCGCTTGCTGTCCAGCAGATTCAGCAGCTCTTTCTTGAGGCGGACATCCTCCGTGATATCGCGCACCACAAAAATTATGCAGGTCGGTTCACCGGCGCTGTCGGTGATGACTTTGCCGGTGACGTTTATGGTGAAGACGCTGCCGTCAGAGTGGAGAGCGTTATACACCTCCAACCCGGCATAATTTTCTGTGAACATTCGTAGCATAGTGGCAGTGGCCAGCTCCCGGTCTTCTGGGGCAATATAATCGAGGATATGACGACCGATATGCTCCTCTACCCGCTCGTAGCCGAACATTGTCACCGCAGCAGGCGAAATCATCAGGATAACACCGTTCAGATCCGTGATGGTGACGTCATCAGGCGACAGCTCCAGCAGGGATTGATACAGCACGTTACTTTTCTGCAGCTCCTCTGACTGCTCCTTCACCTTCTGTTTCAGCGCTTTCCCGGACAGGGCGCACTGTTCCAAGTCACGGGATTTCTGCTGTAGAAGTGCGTGGTGTGCCTGGCGGATCTCCAACAGCAGCGCAGTACAAATCATCAGGCAGAACATTGCGACAACAGCAGCGCGGAAAATGATCTGCGTCGGTTCCACCGGGCCGAAGCCGAGCAGCCACCGGCAGGTGTGAATATAGGTTATCAGGTAGGAAACCATCGATATGAGCATAATTTTGTCAAAAGTGCTGAACTGCTTGCGGCGGGAGGCGATGATAATGGCGCCGGTCACTCCGAACAGGTTTATGACAAGGGCGGCTAAATATGCCTGGTGGTAGTACCCAACAAAAGCGGCCAGCGGTACGAGGGTGCAGAACCACGCACCGATTATGTAGAGGGTATCAAGCCAGCGCGGCGCGTCACGACGGGTGATTATATCCCTGATAGCCCAGAAAATTGCGGCGATTGCCAGGGTGGCGGTCGAATAGCCGCTGATGTCGCCCCATCGTTCTCTGCCGATCCAGAACAGCCCTGTTATAAACCCCTGGGCATTGAAAATCTGGATGGCATTACCCAGCAGCACTACGGACAGCGCCAGGTAACGGCGGGAATGATTGATCCCCCCCATGGTAAATGTGAACAGCAGCACCAGCGTGACCGCCCCGAAATATCCTCCCCAGAGCGTAGTGGATAATTCGTTCTGCCGTGCGAACTCAGCCGGTGATTTCAGATCTGCCAGCAGGTAGAGCGCATTGCCGGAATGCACGCGGAGATACACGGTTTTGCGGGGCAGGGGAGGGAGGTCTGAGGCCAGGCGGAATACGGGAAAACGATAATCATCCTCCCGCAGTTGGGGCACAAGCAGGCAGCCGGCCTGGCGCATATGCCAGCCGTCGGCAGCGGCCTCATGCAGTTGGATCGAATCCAGCATGGGGGGCTGTATCTCGAGCCACCACTCACCGCCGGACCATTCTGCCGGCGGCAGCTCCATTTTAAGTCAGGCGATACTGCGGGTGTAACCCAGTGACAAACCCTTTTTGACCGGGGTAAATGAGGCGGCGGGGAGCGCGGCAATATCATCAATGGAAAGGGTCAGGAGGGGGATGGGGGCCTTTTTTGTGCCGGAATTACCCCATCCCCCCCCCTGCCCTCCCCTTGAAGGAGAGGGAGATATGATGTGGCGGGAGATCAGTACTAATCAGATTATCTTATTAATTACTACTGCTGCAAGCCACGCTAATAAACACTTGCGCATCAATTAAACTGCTGGCATTATACTACTGGTTTAATACTTGTAGTTACATTCTTCATAAAGCCACTATAGTCGCTTTATGAAGAAGAGGAGGCTTTATGGCCACGATCAGA
>CAINRC010000018.1 GCA_903852495.1 uncultured Geobacteraceae bacterium
AGGGGCGGATTGCTCCCCCTCCTTCTTTTCAAGGAGGGGGTCGGGGGGTGGTTGCTTTTGAATCTCACACCACAAAAAATCCCCCTTTAAAAAAGAGGGATTCAGGGGGATTTGCCTCTGTTGATCGGGCGAATACATCACCCCTACGTTTTATCTCTTCTTCATGCCACAAAGCCTAACCTTCAACATATTTACGAATGAACCTAATAAAAAAGGCCCCGACTGCATAACAATCGGGGCCTTTTTTATCCTACTGTCTGCTGAAC
Organism: uncultured Geobacteraceae bacterium; assembly: GCA_903852495.1. Lineage (GTDB taxonomy): Bacteria > Desulfobacterota > Desulfuromonadia > Geobacterales > Pseudopelobacteraceae > JACRCG01. Next base: position 267 of record CAINRC010000018.1, read on the forward strand.
TTACAAACCAAGCTGTTTAAAAAAGTCCGTTCCCTTATCATCAACCAGAATAAATGCCGGGAAATTCTCGACTTCAATCTTCCAGACCGCTTCCATTCCCAGTTCAGGGAAATCGATGCACTCAACTTTCTTGATGTTTTCTTCGGCCAGAACAGCCGCCGGGCCGCCGATTGAACCGAGGTAGAAACCACCGAATTTTTTACAGGCATCGGTCACCTGCTGGCTGCGGTTCCCCTTGGCGATCATGATCAATGAACCGCCCTTGGACTGCAGTTCGTCAACATACGAATCCATGCGGCCGGCTGTGGTGGGGCCAAAAGAGCCTGATGCCTTGCCTACGGGTGTTTTCGCAGGGCCGGCGTAATAGATGGGGTGATTGAGAAGGTACTCGGGGAGCGGTTTACCGCTGTCCATGATCTCTTTAAACTTGGCATGGGCTATATCACGACCGACGACAATCGTGCCGGACAGCAGAAGCGGTGTGGATACCGGATGCTTGCTCAGCTCGGCAAGGATTTCCTTCATCGGCTTATTCAGATCGATCTTGACGCCATGCTCATGCTTGCCGCGATAGTGGGCAGGAATCAAACGTCCCGGATTGCGGTCCATCTCTTCCACAAACAGGCCGTCTTTGGTTATTTTAGCCTTGATGTTGCGGTCGGCCGAACAGGACACTGCCATACCGATCGGGCAGGAAGCACCGTGGCGCGGAAGACGGATAACACGGACATCGTGGGCAAAATATTTGCCGCCGAACTGGGCGCCGATACCGAGCTTCTGAGCCGCTTCCAGCAGCCTGTCCTCCAGTTCCACATCACGGAACGCCTGACCGTGGGCATTGCCGCTGGTCGGCAGTCCGTCCAGCTCTTTGGCTGTGGCCAGCTTGACCGTTTTCATGCAGGCATCGGCAGAGGTCCCGCCGATAACAAAAGCGATGTGGTACGGTGGGCACGCAGCGGTGCCAAGGTACTTCATCTTTTCCACGAGATACTTGAACAGTTTTTCCGGTGTCAGCAGTGCTTTTGTTTCCTGGTACAGCATGGTTTTGTTGGCGGAACCGCCCCCTTTGGCCATGAACACAAATTTGTAGTAATCACCGTCTGTTGCCAGAATGTCGATCTGAGCCGGCAGGTTGGTACCGGTGTTGATCTCTTCGTACATATCAAGGGCAACGGTCTGGGAGTAGCGCAGATTTTCTTCCGTATAGGTTTTGTAAATACCTTTGGACAACCACTCTTCGTCTTTTACTCCGGTCCAGATCTGCTGACCTTTTTTTGCGGCCACAGTTGCCGTGCCGGTATCCTGGCAGACCGGCAGATCAAACTGGGCAGCGATCTCGGCATTGCGCAGAAATGCCAGGGCAACTCCCTTATCATTCATGGAGGCTTCCGGGTCATCCAAAATTTTGGCGACCTGCTCGTTGTGAGCGGGACGGAGCAGGAAAGAGACATCCTTCATGGCTTCATTGGCAAGAATGGAGAGCGCTTCGGGACATACACGCACAACGTCTGTATCGGCAAATTTCTCAACCAGTATATACTTCTCCGAACCTTCAATTTTGCGGTACCTGGTTTCGTCTTTCGCAAGCGGGAACGGATCCTGATAAACAAACGGTTTCACAGACATCGGTGTGCTCTCCTTTCAGATTGTGAGTGGTCTCTACGTGCCGCTGAGCGCGACAGTGTATACAGTTTAGTAATGCAAACTGCCGTATAAATCAAGGCTAAATTCGCTGATTTACATACAGGAGCAGCGTAGCAGTTTGATACCGTCTTTGAAGAGAACCTGCATCTTGTTCGGCACGATTACCGCTCTGACAATTCCGATACCGAACAAGGTATGCAGTACCAGGCGCCTGACCGGAAACCTGGTGTTCATGTCATACGGCACCGCTTTTTCATGGTCGAACGTCGGGGAAATTGAGGCCCATTCTTCGCGCTCAACTTCTAGTGGATCCCTCTTGGCGGCGCGGGGGGAAGCTGAGGTTGCACGGGTTTTGCTGCCGGCCGGTTTCCGGGGGATTTTCGCCTCTTTTACCGGAGGGGGCGGATAATAATTGTGAACACCCTTGCAGGTATTGCACTCAACCCGCACGACTTTTTCTTCTACCATGGCAACGATTCTGTGATTCAGCACTTCGCGACACTTGGTACAGCGAGCTTCAATAATGTCGCCTGCAGACTGTTTTCTGGTAGTCATTGGTTCCCTGTCTTTTGTACCGTTTATTTCGTTATGCATCTAACGATTTGTGTTATCGAAATATCAGTTATCAAGCTAATTCAATTTCCTGATTTGTTCTAAGAGCCTCATAACTCCCCCTAACCCCCTCTTATCTTAATAGGGGGAGCTTAAAGGCAGCCAAAGACGAGAAAACCGCCCATCAGCATAACAGCTGATGGGCGGTTTTAGCTGTGTATCGGACAAACGGCTACTTTAGACGACCCGTTTATCAATTACTCTCTGAGACTTCCCTTCGTGGCGTGAAATGCTGTCCGGCTCAACCAACCGAACCGTGACACCGACTCCCAGAACAGAGTCGATTCTCTTGCCTACCATATCAAGAAACGCGCGCTGTTTTCTCATCTCATCAAAGAAAATGTTTTCTCGCACCTCAATGCAGACTTCCAGCACATCCAGCGCACCTTTACGATCAACAACCAGCTGGTAGTGCGGCTCACAGCCTTCTATGGCAAGCAGAACCTCTTCGATTTGTGAAGGGAATACATTCACCCCCTTGATAATCAGCATATCATCAGACCGCCCCATGGTCTTCTTCATTCGAACCATGGTCCGGCCGCATTCGCACGGTGTGTGGTCAAGGCTGGTAATATCACGGGTGCGATAGCGGATCATCGGGAAGGCTTCCTTACTGATCGACGTCAGCACCAGTTCGCCGACACTTCCCGGCGGCAGCACCTGACAGGTTTCAGGGTCGATAATTTCAGCAATGAAGGCATCTTCGGCGATATGCATACCGTTTTTATGGCGGCACTCCCCCGCTACACCGGGGCCGATAATTTCGGAAAGACCATAATTGTCGGTGGCGACGATCTGGAGGCGCGCTTCAATTTCGCTGCGCAGGGACTCGGACCAGGGCTCACCGCCGAAAAGACCGACTTTGAGAGATAGCGTCCGTGGGTCAATGCCCTGTTTGTCAATCAGATCCGCAAGGGTGATAGCGTAGCTGGGAGTACAGACCAGTGCGGTAGACTTGTAATCCTGCATGATCATGATCTGCTTTTCGCTGTTACCGCCGCTCATGGGAATAACGGCGGCACCGATAGTCTCCGAGCCGTAATGAAGGCCGAAAGCGCCGGTAAACATGCCGTAGCCGAACGCAATCTGCACAACATCGTCATGGGTTACACCAGCCGCTGTCATGATGCGGGCCACAAGGTTGGACCACATTTTCAGGTCATTCTTGGTATATCCGACGACTGTCGGTTTGCCGGTCGTGCCGGACGACGAATGAATCCGGACAACTTCGCGCAGCGGTACCGCAAACATACCGTAGGGATAGTTAAGGCGCAGATCCTCTTTGGTGGTAAAGGGGAGCTTCGACAGATCGGACAGGGAATCAACATCTTCAGGGACAATGCCGAGGTCATTGAACTTGGTGCGATAACAGGGCACATTCTTGTACACACGATTCAAGGTTGCCTGAAGGCGCTCCAACTGGAGCTGTTCAAGCTCTTCACGAGGCATACATTCGTGCTGGGGATCCCATATCTGGCTTGACTGCATTAAAAAACCTCGCGCTGGCGGTGGTGGCTAGTTACTGTGTGCCAATGCTGCATCTATAAACTGTGTTACCGTAGTCGTCACTTCATCCAGCGGCAGAGAAAGAATTTCACCGGTCGCCCGGATTTTCATCTCGACCTTCCCTTCGGCGAGCCCCTTGCTGCCAACAACAATACGGAGCGGAATCCCGATCAGATCATTATCTTTGAACTTTACGCCCGGACGCTCGTCGCGGTCGTCAAACAGCACCTCAACTCCAGATTTTTTGAGATTTGAGTAAATCTCGCCGGCAGCGGCCATAACTTCGGCATCTTTGGTGTTGACCGCAACCACCGAGCAGTGGAACGGAGCGATGGGCAGCGGGAATATGATGCCGTGTTCGTCATGGTTCTGCTCGATCGCGGCAGCAACGGTGCGGCCGATGCCGATGCCGTAGCACCCCATGAAAATAATCTGCTCTTTACCATTGGCATCCAGGTACGTGGCGTTAAGGGCCTTGGAATACTTGGTGCCGAGCTTGAAAACGTGGCCGACCTCAATGCCGCGCCACATTTCGAGCTTGCCGTCTGCACAACGCGGGCAGGCGTCACCCGCCTCAACGGTGCGGATATCCGCAAACCGGGAAACCTCAAAATCGCGACCGCGCCGGGCATTGACGTAGTGAACATCCTTTTCATTGGCACCCAAAACAACGGAGGTCATACCCTGAACCACATTATCAGCTATGACCGGAATATCCTTTACCAGCCCGATGGGGCCAAGAAAACCGATGGGAGAGCCGGTACAGGCGAAAATCTGTTCTTCCGTTGCCATCTGGATTTCGTCCCACCCCAGGTGGTTCTTGAGCTTCAGCTCGTTAAGTTCGTGATCGCCGCGCAGCAGCGCCATTACCAGATCACCGTTGTCAGACGCATAGACGAGAGTTTTTACGGTTTGATCAGCAGCAACATTCAGGAATGCGGCAACATCAACAATAGTCTTCATTTCCGGGGTTGAAACCTTACGCAGCGGTTCATCAGTTGAATCGTATGTAGATGCAAATACGGGAGATTCAGCTTTTTCCACATTTGCGGCGTAGCGACAGGCATCACAGGATACAATGGCATCCTCCCCTGAATCTGCCAGCACCATGAACTCGTGGGACGAAGAGCCTCCGATGCTGCCGGTATCGGCTTCCACCGCCCGGAAATTAAGTCCGCACCGTTCGAAAATTCGCATATAGGCATCGAACATCTTGCTGTAGGAAAGATCGGCGGCTGAGCTGTCTACGTCGAAGGAGTAGGCATCCTTCATGATGAACTCACGACCGCGCATCAAGCCGAAGCGGGGACGAATTTCGTCACGAAACTTGCCCTGGATCTGATAAAAATTTATCGGCATCTGACGATAGCTTTTAATCTCGCGCCGCACCATGTCGGTGATGACCTCTTCATGGGTCGGTCCCATGCAGAACTCGGCGTCCTTGCGGTCTTTGAAGCGGAGCAGTTCTTTGCCGTAAAAGGCCCACCGCCCCGACTCCTGCCACAGTTCGGCCGGCTGGACGCTCGGCATGAGCATTTCGATCGCGTCGGCCCTGTCCATCTCTTCACGCACGATATTTTCAAACTTGCGAATAGAACGGAGGCCAAGCGGTAGATAATTGTAGATCCCGGAGGCGAGCTTGCGGATCATTCCGGCACGCAGCATCAGCTGGTGGGAAATAACCTCGGCGTCAGACGGAGTTTCCTTGATGGTCGGTATAAAATAACGCGAATACAGCATTAAACGTCTCCAGATAATTTTAGAATTTCTTCCATCAGTGCGTCAGCCAGCTTGTCTTCCGGCACCTTGCGCACAATTTCACCACGGCGGAAAACAAGCCCCTCCCCTTTTCCTCCGGCAATACCCACATCCGCCTCACGCGCTTCACCCGGCCCGTTAACCGCGCACCCCATGACCGCAACGGTAATCTGCTGGCTTACGCCCTGAAGCCTTTTTTCAACATCTTCTGCGACGCGGATCAGGTCGATCTGGCACCGCCCGCAGGTGGGGCAGGACACGAAGTTGACCCCCCGCTGACGCAAGCCAACGGCTTTAAGGATGTCGTAACCGACCCGCACTTCATCCCTCGGTTCACCGGTCAGGGAAACCCGCATCGTATCGCCGATCCCGTCCGCCAGCAGAATGCCAAGACCGACCGAGGATTTAATCGTCCCGGAGAACAGCGTGCCCGCCTCGGTAACACCGATGTGTAGCGGGTAATCGGAACATTCCGAAAAAAGGCGGTACGCAGCAACCGTTTTCATGACATCCGAAGCTTTCAGGGAAACCTTTATTTCCTGGTAGTTAAGATCTTCCAGAATGCGGATATGCCCCATGGCCGACTCCACCATGGCTTCGGCAGATGGATGCCCGTAACGCTGCAGCAGTTCTTTTTCAAGGGATCCGGCATTGACGCCGATTCGAATGGGGACCTTGCGTTCGGCAGCGGACGCGACAATCTCGGCGACTTTCCATTTTTCACCGATATTACCGGGGTTCAGGCGAAGGCCGTCAATCCCGCCTTCAAGAACCTGTAGAGCCAGCTTGTAGTCAAAATGGATATCAGCGACAACCGGAATGGGGCTTATCCGCTTGATCTGTGACAGGGCTACGGCAGCTTCCAGATCGGGCACCGCACAGCGGACTATTTCACAGCCGACTTCCGCCAGTTCATTGATCTGGGCAGTTGTCGCGGGGATATCACGGGTGTCGGTGCTGCACATTGATTGCACGGAACAGGGAGCGTCACCGCCAATTGCCACCCCACCGACATGTATTTGTCTTGTCAGTTTTTTCATGGCAGCCATAGTGCCAAAGGTGGGCCGGAAAGTCAAGAACGGCGCGTAGTTTCAGTGATAACGGCTGTTACCGCCTCAGGGGGACTGACGGGATAAATAACATTCCCGTAACAGATCACACAGGGTTAGTTCAGGTAGACGAGGTAGGTGGATCATTTACCGCTGCTCTGCAAAACCTTTCTTACTTCACCGGCGTACCGATCCATCGCTTTCAGCTCATTGGGATGAAGTTTGCGGTATCCCTCCAGCTTGTTGGTATCAAAGTACTTTTTAGCTTCCGGTGTTGACGCAAAAGACCACAAAGCACTGTCAATTATCTTCTGCAAGGCGGCATGACGTTTATTCAAAACATACACGCGCCCAGCCATGGATGCACTTTCATCCAGAATCCGCAACTGGCTCCGCAGAACTGGAGAGAGCTTCTGGTAATTTGCCAGAGAGGTGAACCCTGCCGCAGCGTCCCCCGCAGCCACAAGCTGGGCAACACTGTCAGAGGCACTGACGAACTTCATCTGCTTTGCCCCTACCCTGTTTTCGGCCAGCCAGTGCTGCCCCCACAAAGTCACGAGGGATGCCTGACTCAAACCGAGAACATCTTTCCCCTTCAGATCGGTGGGTTGCTTTATCGGCCCTTTGGCTGCAACTAGCGCCACCGCTCTGAAATCAGCCTTGTAGGTCAATAACGGGATGTAGCCGGCATCTGTCTGAAACAGACGTGCCTGATGGCCGGTGGTAACGGCAAGATCATATTCCTGGGCGAGGCCTCGACGCGCAAAAGCATCAAAATCCGGCGCCGTCACAATTGCGACCGACTTGCCGAGTGCTTTTTCCAGATGCAGGCGTAACGGCTGGTACATTTCAAGAATGACCCGTGCACTGGTATGGGGCGCCACGCCGATGACAAATAATTCGCCGCCCCATGCAGAGTTAACCGACAGCAGAACCGGCAGCAGTAAGGTGAATACACGTAATGATTTCATAAGGTGACTCCTGATTTATTTACTGTCGTTGGTGTGCCAGATATTCTCGCAGTACTCCCGGATTGCACGGTCTGAGGAAAATGTACTGATGCGGGCAACATTCAGGATCGACATCCTCGTCCAGTTTTTTTGATCCCTGAAAGCGGCGCTTACCCGCTGCTGGCAGTCAAGGTAGGCGGTGAAGTCAGCCAAGAGCAGATACTCGTCGCGATCCAGAAGATTATCCACCAGCGGTTGAAAAAGCCCGGTATTTCCGTTAGAGAAGCGGCCGCCGGCTATCTGGTCAATAATCTGCCGCAGTTCGTCACTCGCTTCGTACAGGTGGCGGGGGTTATAGTCCCGGTTTTTGCATTCCTGAACCTCAGGAGCCGTAAGCCCGAACAGGAAGAAGTTCTCCGCACCGACCTCCTGGCGGATCTCCACATTGGCGCCATCCAGGGTGCCGATGGTAAGGGCACCATTCATGGAAAACTTCATATTGCCGGTACCCGAAGCTTCCTTGCCGGCGGTGGAAATCTGCTCCGAGAGATCAGCAGCCGGGTAGATCAACTGGCCATTAGTCACGTTAAAGTCGGGGAAGAACACCACCTTCAGACGCCCCGCAACATCCGGGTCATTGTTCACCACATCGCCAACGGAGGTGATGAATTTGATGATCAGTTTTGCCGTACTGTAGCTGGGTGCCGCCTTGCCGCCGAAAATGAAGGTGCGCGGGGTTACGAACGCCCCGGGATTGCGTTTGATCCGGTTATACTGAGCGATGATGTGGAATACGTTAAGATGCTGCCGCTTGTACTCGTGAATCCGCTTCACCTGTACATCGAAGAGCGAAGTCGGGTCCACGCTGATGCCGGTACGCTCCTTGATCACCGTCGCCAGGAGCCGCTTGTTCTCTTCCTTCACCTCCCGCCAGGCATCCTGAAAGGCGGGAACTGTGGCAAATGATTCCAGCTTGCGGAGTTCACTTGTATCGGTCATCCACCCTTCGCCGATTTTCTCTGTGATCAGCCGGGTAAGGCCCGGATTACTCAGCAGAATCCAGCGGCGGGGGGTAACACCGTTGGTGACGTTATGGAACTTTTCCGGAGAAATTTCATAAAAGTCCTTCAGCACGGTTTCTTTCAGCAGTTCCGTGTGGAGCGCCGCCACGCCGTTGATGGCATGACTGCCGACACAGGCCAGATGAGCCATACGGACGTACTTTTCACCGCTTTCATCAATGAGCGACAGCCGGGACACCCGGTCATTATCGCCGGGGAAACGGCTGCGCACATCGTCAAGAAAGCGCCGGTTAATCTCGTAGATGATCTCCAGAATCCGGGGGAGGAGAAAAGAAAAGAGCGGCAGGGGCCATTTTTCAAGTGCTTCCGACAGCAGGGTGTGGTTGGTGTAGGCCATGGTGCGCCGGGTGATTTCCCATGCTTCATCCCACTCAAGATGATATTCATCCAGCAGAAGCCTCATCAGCTCTGCCACGGCAACGGAGGGGTGGGTATCATTAAGCTGGACGGCGAAGCTCTCGGCAAAATCACAGACGGCCCCTCCCCTGACCCGCTGGATACGCAGCATATCCTGAAGTGAGCAGGAGACAAAGAAATACTGCTGGGACAGGCGGAGCATCTTGCCGTACTGCGGTTCGTCGTTGGGATACAGAACTTTGGAAATAGTCTCGGAAAGGACTTTTTCGTCAACGGCCTCAAAATAGTGTCCGGCATTGAATGCGCCGAAATCAAAAGATTCCACCGCAACTGATTTCCATAGCCTGAGCAGGTCGGTTACTCCGGAGCGGAATCCGGATATGGGAGTATCGTAGGCGAGACCTTTTACCATCTGGCTCGGTATCCAGCGGGCAAGCTGCCTCCCCTCCCAATTGTGGTAGTACTCTGTATGGCCGCCGAAATAGACCCGATAGGTGATTTCCGAGCGACAGATTTCCCACGGATTTCCGAAGCGCAGCCATTTGTCGGTCTTCTCAACCTGCCAGCCGTCCCGGATCTCCTGGTCAAAAATACCGAATTCGTAGCGGATGCCATAGCCGATTGCCGGGACCTTCAGAGTCGCCATGGAGTCCAGATAGCAGGCGGCCAGTCTGCCGAGACCGCCATTACCGAGACCGGGCTCCTCTTCCTGCGCCAGCAGATCGTCCAGATCCTGTCCCAGAGCCGATACGGCCCGACGGGCGGAGTCCATAATGCCCAGATTGACCAGGTTGTTACCCAGATGCGGCCCCATCAGGAACTCGGCGGACAGGTAGCTGACAATTTTCAATTTACTGCGGTACAGGTGCTGCAACGATTTTATCCAATCATCAAGCATCCTGTCACGTACGGCATAGGACAGGGCAATGTACCAGTCATTACGGGAAGCATTCTGCTCCGGCCGTGCCAGAGTGAAGTGGAGGTGATCTCGAATTGCCTGCACGAGATCTTCGACGCCCACTCCTCGGCGAATGTCGCCACTGTTCCCTTTTACGGAATTATTCGCTGGTTCTGTCACTGGTCAATTACCTTTGTCTTTAAGCTCCCACTCTTAAAATAAGAGGGGGTTGGGGGGAGTTATGAGCCTCTTGCGGCGAATTAGAATGATTCAGAAAAACGCTGGATCTATCAGTTCATCCGCCGGGAAGTTTTCTGCACACTCCCCAGTGACTCAGCACTGTCAATCCATCCCCCCCCCATCGCCTTATACACCGATATCAAAGAGGTAAGCACATCTATCTCTCCCTGCACCAGCGCCAGTTGGCCGGAGAAGAGGGAGCGGTCGGAGTCAAGTACCTGCAGGTAGCCGGCGGTGCCCGCTTCAAACTGGAGCCGGGAAAGGCGCGCGTAATTGCTCAACGCCTTTATCTGGGCCCTCTGGGATTCAATATGTTCGCGCCCCTTGGCAGATTTAATCAGGGCGTCTTCAACCTCGCGCAAAGCTCCCAGCACTGTCTGACGATAGGACAACATCGCCTGCTGCTGCAGCGATTCGGCCTGCTGCACCTTGCCGGATATGGCGCCGAAGGTTACCAGCGGCGCAGCAACGGAACCGGTCAGAGATCTGACATCACTGTTCGCTGAAAACAGTTTGCCCAGATCGTTGCTGGAAACACCCAGCAGCCCGGTCAGGGAGATAGTCGGAAAATAGGCCGCCTTGGCAACACCGATCCGGGCATTGGCGGCAACAAGCGCCTGCTCTGCCTGAATGATATCCGGACGCCGTCCAAGCAGGGTTGAAGGGAGACCGGCAGGAATGCCGGGCGGCGTCAACTGCTTAAAGGTCTTTCCCCGTCGAATCGGACCGGGCGTCCGCCCCAGGAGCAGTGAGATGAGATTTTCCTGCTGCCGGATCAGTGATTCATATTGCGGAATGGCCTGACGGGCAGATTCGTACTGGGACTCGGCCTGATTAAGTGACAATTCGGAAATAGCTCCGTACTGGTAGCGGAGGCGGAACAGCTGCAGACTCTCCGCATAAGCGCGTTCCGTTTCCCTGATTATCTCCAGCTGACGGTCTAAACCGAGCAGAGTCACATAGTTCCCTGCCACAGTACTGACCAGCGTCATGAGCACCGCCCGCCGACCCGCCTCACTGGAAAGGATCTCTGCCTGGGCCGCCTCGTTTGAGCGCCTGATTCTGCCCCAGAGATCAAGCTCCCAGGTTGCATTGAGCGCTCCCTGATAAGACTCGGAAGATTTCCCTGACTGGCGACCGCTTCCGGCGCTCACCGCAGCACCGATCTGGGGGAAATACTGGGACCGGGAGACGTCAAGCGCACCCAGGTACTGATCAACCCTGGCGGTGGCGATTTTCAGGTCGAGGTTTTCAGAAACTGACGACTGGATAAGATCGTCCAGAACCGGATCGCCAAACAGTTTCCACCAGGCTGAGTTGGACAGTTCGGCGGCTGTACTGTAATCAACCCGCCATGTAGCCGGCAGCTGAACGTCCGGTTTGGCGTATTCCGGCCCGACCGTGCAGGCGGTCAGCAGCATCCCGATTATCAATACAATGAGATTACGCATGGGGAGCCTCCACGTCTTCCTTCACGGCTTCGGCGGGAATCTTTTTTCTTGAGAAGATTCCGCCGGCCGATTCCAGCAGCACAAAGAACAGCGGAACAAAAAATGAGGCCACCAGGGTGGACGCCAGCATACCGCCGATGACACCGGTACCGATGGAGCGCAGGCTGTTGGCACCGGCACCGGTGGCAAACGCCATGGGGACGCACCCCAGAATAAAAGCCAGCGAGGTCATGGCGATGGGGCGCAGACGCAGACGGGCCGCCTCGATGGCCGCTTCGGCAGCGGGCATCCCTTTCCGCAGATTGTCCGTGGCAAACTCGATGATCAGGATGGCGTTTTTGGCTGACAGGCCGACCAGGGTCACCAGACCGACCTGAAAATAGACGTCGTTTTCAAGCCCGCGCGCCCAGGTCAGCAGCAGAGCGCCGCAGATTGCAAAAGGGACTGACAGCACGACGCCGACCGGCAGCGACCACTTTTCATACTGGGCCGCCAGAATGAGGAACACCATGATCAGGCCAAAGGCAAAAGCGATTGTGGAGGTGCCGCCGGCCTTCTTCTCTTCAAACGCCTGACCGGCCCAGGAATATGAGTAACCGTCCGGCAGAACCTTTTTTGCCACCTGTTCCATGGCTTCTATGGCCTGGCCGGAACTGTACCCCGGGGCCTGATTGCCGTTCAGCTTGGCGGACGGGAACCCGTTAAAGCGGGGTAGCAGGCTGGGACCGGACACATATCTGATTGTGGCCACGGCTGAAAGCGGCACCATGGCACCGCTGGTTGAACGGATATACGCCTGGGTCAGATCTTCCGGTGCATTACGGTACTCCGGTTGTGACTGGAGAATCACCTGCCAGATCCGGCCATACTGGAGGAACTGCCCCACATAGGATGAGCCGAAATACGCCTGTAACGTGTCATATATGGTGGATACAGGTATCCCCAGAAGCTCGGCCTGGGTCCGGTCCACGTCCAGATACAGCTGCTGCCGTCCGGAGGAGAAGGTGGTTGATACGCCGGCCAGCTCCTTGTGCGTGCGGGACTCTGCAACGAACTGCTTGGTGATCTTGTCAAGTTCCTGTGGAGAACCGCTCCCCTTGTTCTGAATGTAGAACTCGAAGCCGCCGGTAGTGCCGAGGCCCGGAATTGAGGGGGGATTGATCGGAAAGACGACACCTTCCTTGATACTGTACAGCCTGCGGCCAAGATCCTTGACGGTGCTGAAGGAGTCGCTCCCCTTGCCTTCACGCTGACTGTAGGGCTTGAGCGCGGCAAAGAGCACGCCGGAATTACTCATGATACTGCCGTCCAGCAGGCTGTAGCCGTCAATCTGGGTTATGTCGCCCATGGCAGGATTACTACCGGCCAACTGCACGGCCCGGTCACCGACGGCGGTTGTTCTTTCTATGCTGGCAGCATCCGGCATGATGTTGCCAACAAAAAGGTAGCCCTGATCCTCTTCCGGCACAAAGCTGCCCGGTACGACCTTGAAAAGCAGCAGCAGGGTGACCACGACGCCGGCAAAGAGTGACAGCCCGATTTTTTTATGACCGATCAGCCAGCGTACACCGGCGACGTACCGATCGGTCAGACGGGTGAAGCCGGTTTCAAACCATTTGAAGAACCCTTTTTTCTCACCATGCCCCGGCTTGAGAATTCTGGCCGCCAGGGCGGGCGAAAGCGTCAGGGCAACCACGCCGGACAGCACCATGGAGATAGCGATGGTAACGGCAAACTGTTTGTAGAGCGTTCCGGTCATCCCCCCCAGGAAAGCGGTCGGCAGGAAGACCGAACCAAGTACCAGCACGATGGCGATGAGTGCACCGGTCAGTTCATCCATCGCCTTGCGGGCCGCTGCTATGGGCGTCATACCGAAGGCGGCCATGTTGTGCTCCACGCTTTCAACCACAATAATGGCGTCATCCACAACCAGACCGATAGCCAGGATCATGCCGAACAGGGTCAGCATATTGGTGGAGAACCCCAGTGCCAGAATACCGATGTAGGTGCCGATGATGGCGATCGGTACAGCCAGGATCGGAATAAGGGTGGCGCGGAAACTCTGCAGGAACAGGAACACCACCAGCACCACCAGCACCACCGCCTCAAAGAAGGTGTGAATAACCTTTTCAATGGACGCTGCGGTGAACGTACTGGTATCCAGAACCACTTTGTAGGCCATGCCGTCCGGCAGTTTATTCTTCATCCCCTCCATCAGGGCGTTAACCTGGCGGGAGGTCTCGATGGCATTGGCACCCGGCTGCTGATAAATAACAACGGCCACCGCCTTCTTGCCGTTGACCTTGGTGGCGACGGAATAATCCTTGGCCCCCAGTTCGGCCCGGGCAACATCCTTCAGCTTGATCACTGCTGCACCTTCGCTGCCGGCGCGGATAATGATGTTGTCGAACTCAACCGGGCTGGAAAGCATTCCCTTTGTGGTAACAACAAAGGATTGCTGAGTGCCCTTGGGAGAGGGGGGCTGACCGATGGAGCCGATGCCGAAGGCTTTGTTCTGATGCTGAATAGCGGTGGCAATATCCTGGGTGGTAACACCGGCCTGAGCCATACGATCCGGTTTCAGCCAGATACGCATGGCCACATCCGGCTGGGGAAACATGCTGGAAAGGTTGGCGCCCGGTATCCGCTTGATAGGATCAAGAATATTGAGGTTGGTGTAATTGCCCAGATAGACCGGATCGTACCGGTCATCGGGAGAATAAATGCTGATGAGCATCATGAAGGATGAGGAGCGTTTCTGCACCGACACACCCTGCTTGGCGACCACGTCCGGCAACTGCGCCGACGCCTGGCTTACCCGGTTCTGGACGTTGACCTGGGCCATATCCGGGTCGGTGCCCGGCTCAAAGGTAACCGTCAGGGTCATGTTGCCCGACGACGAACAGGTGGACGACATATACATCATCCGGTCCACGCCGTTTACCTGCTGTTCAATCGGCGCGGCCACGGTGTTGGCAATGACTTCGGCCGTAGCACCGGGATAAAAAGCTGAAACCTGAACGGTGGGGGGGGCAATGTCCGGATACTGGGCAATCGGCGTTACCTTCATGGCCATAATACCTGCCAGAGTAATAACGATTGAGATAACTGCCGCAAAAACCGGGCGATCAATAAAAAACTTTCCCATGATGTCGCCCCCTATTTACCGGCTGCCGGCTGTGCGGCTTTCAGCTGCTCCGGCGGCACCGGTTTGACCGGCATACCGGGGGCCAATTTCATGAACCCGTCCACAATCACCTGCTCACCCGCCTTCAGGCCACTGGTGATTACCCACTCCTGACCGACCCAATCTCCCACCGTTACCGGTCGCACCTCAGCCAGTCCTTTGCCGTTGGCGATAAAGATCACATGGCCGTTGGCTGTCTGCTGCACCGATTTTTGCGGAACAGCCAGGGCGTTGGCACGTGTTGCCCCCTTCAAAAAAGCTTTTACGAACATACCGGGGCGGAGTGTGCTCTTGGGATTGGCTATTTGCGCCCTCACCTGGAACGTACCGGTTTCCTTGCTGAACGATGGATCGGCAAAATTAACAACACCGGCCTGCGGGTAGTGACTGCCGTCGGAAAGCTCAAGGTCCACAGTATACCGGCTGTTGCGTGGCAGAACTGTTCTACCGCTTGCCACCTCCTGCTTCAACTCCGACTCCTGGTTCTGGGACACGCTGAACTGCACCCATACCGGGTTGAGCGTAGCCACATAGGTCAGAGAGGCGGACTGGCTGCCGGCGGCGATATATCCCCCCTCACGTATCTTCGACTGGCCGGTGACTCCGCTGACCGGAGAAGTGATGGTGGTATAGCCAAGATCGAGATTTGACTTGTAAAGATTCGCCTTGGCCTGTTCCAGCGCAGCTTCTGCGGATTTTACCGCTCCGATTGCATTGTCCAGATCGCTTTTACTGGCGGCATTCTGATCGGCCAGCGGCTTGATCCGGTTAAAGTTGGCATTGGCGGTCCAGAGCTGCGACTGACGAATCTCCACTTCTGCTTTGGCAGCATCGACAGCAGCCAGAAAAGGTTTCCTGTCAATCTGGAAAAGCACCTGCCCCTTCTTGACCGCCTCTCCTTCGGGATAGCTAATCTTTTCCAGAAAACCGCTGACCCTGGCCATGATATCAACCTGGTGGGAACTCTGAATCTGGGCAACAAAAGGAAAGGAAACCGGCATTGTCCGGGGTTGTACCGTAATCACCACAACCTCGGCTGCCGGCGGTGCAACTTTTGGCTTTTCACGGGTACTGCACCCGGAAAGAACCGGTGCAATAACTGATGTTAAACAAAAGAAAACAGCCAGATACACCCTGTGTGACAACATTGCACTCCGCCTCATGCTGGACCTCCACATTATTAAATCACAAAATACATCTCATCCTTCATCCATAATCCCAAATGGAGAGATCGCAGGCAATAGAACAAAACTATTGAAACCTGTTCGATGGCCTAAAACATACAGGTTTACCATTCAATGGACAAACAAAATGTCGTTCACGGGGGGTATAAAATTGCCGCTTTCATGAAATGGTGGTGAGTAGCCATCGACCTCATAACCATCACCTCTTTCGGGCGATATGCATCTCGTCTTAAGACAACGCATAAAATTTATATGAGAATTTGTGAATATTTGTGAGTGACAAAAAAAAGCTGGGTCAATTATTTTCACCCAGAGTTAGCAGAATAAACACAGAAAAAATACGCAAATCGGAGAAAAGTCCCATGAAAACATGGTCATCCAGCAACAGCACCGTCGGATACTGTCAATTGTTGGCTTTAAGTGCACTCCTGTCACTTGGTCTTGCCTTGCCGGTCAGCGCATCCGTAACACCTAAGGTTGCGGGGGGTTTTTTGCACACCGTCGCGCTAAGAAGCGACGGCACGGTAGTCGCCTGGGGAATGAACGCTGCTGGCCAACTGGGTGACGGCAGTACCACCAAGCGGCTGACCCCCACCCCGGTGCCGGGGCTGACCGGAGTAAGCGCCATCGCCGCAGGTTCTGATCACACCGTGGTGCTGAAAAACGACGGTACGGTAGCTGCCTGGGGAAATAACAGACACGGCCAGTTAGGTGACGGCAGCGCCACCGATCGGCACATTCCCACGCCGGTACCTGGTTTAACCGGAGTAACAGCAATTGCAGTCGGCACTGACAACTCCATGGCGCTAAAGAGCGACGGTACGGTGCTTGTCTGGGGAGAAATTGACCACGGTCATCTGGGCATTGGCAGCACCTCCGACCGGTACTCCCCCACCCCGGTTCCTGGGCTGACCGAAGTGACAGCCATCGCCTGTTCCGGGAACCACTCCCTGGCACTGAAAAAAGACGGTACGGTGGCTACCTGGGGAGACAACAGCTGGGGCGGGTTGGGTGATGGCACCTCCATACCTCGGCTCCTCCCCACCCCGGTGCCGGGGTTAACCGGAGTAACAGCAATTGCAGCGGGCCAACAGCTCGGCGTAGCGCTGAAAAGTGACGGCACAGTGGTTACCTGGGGAGACAACGAATACGGCCAATTGGGTAACGGCAGTACCACCAAACGATTATCCCCCGCCCCGGTAGCAGGACTGAGCGGGGTAACGGCCATTGCAGCCAGTTATTACCATACTGTAGCGTTAAAGAGCGACGGCACGTTAGTCACCTGGGGATGTAACGCTCACGGCCAGTTGGGCGACGGCGGTAACAAAAACTTGCGTACCCCCACTCCGGTGCCTGGACTCAGCGGAGTATCGTACATTAATGCGGGTTTCGGTCATACCGTAGCCGTGAAGAGCGACGGCATGGTTGCGTCCTGGGGTTTTAACAATTACGGACAACTGGGATACGGCGGCACCGTCGAACGGCATACCCCAAATGTCGTCCGTCAGTTGAATCTGCTGGCTTCCAATGGGGTGACAGCACATCCTGTAAACTGACGAGTATCTCTTTTGCCCGCTGATATGCGGATGTGGTGATTGGTAGACGCCGGAAATCCCCCCCGGCCCCCCGTTCTCTTAAAGGGGGGTGCATATCTCCGCTATTCCGGAGATCAATAGAAAAGCCCTCCATCCCGGTGGGTTTTTCTATTTACAATCATTTTTTACAGCGGAATTGGAGCAGAATCAGTTGCTGTGTTTTGGATAGAGGATGCGGCGGGTAAGACATGCAGCGGCGAAGAACAGCAGGTTCACCATGACGATGGAGGCACTGGCCGGCAGGTTAGCCATGATTGAGACGATAATACCGATTACCACTGAACCGCAGCCCTGAAGCGCCGCCAGAATAATGCAGACTTTGAAACCGCGTGCCAGCTGCAGCGCGGACGCGGCCGGAACGATCAGCAGTGCCGAAATCAGCATGATACCGACCAGTTTCATGGCCAGCACCACCGACAACGCAGTCAGAAGTACCAGGATCGCGTTGATGTATGAGGTTCGGATGCCGGAGACTTGCGCCAGTTCGTCACTGAATGAAATCGCAAAGAGTTCATGATAATAAAGTGTTACCAACAGCATGACCCCGACACAGAGCAGTGCCGCAATCGCAACCTCTTCACTCCGTATGGAAAGGATATTACCAAACAGGTAACTCAGCAGGTCAACGTTATACCCTCCCCCCACACTGGCCAGAATAACTCCGGCGGAAATTCCGAGGGCCGAGACCAGGCCGATGGCGGTATCACCGCTCAGACGCCCTTTCTCGGTCAACTTGAGAATGCCGAGCGATGCGAGCAGCACTATCGGCATGGATACCAGCAGCGACAGGGCGGAATAGAACTTGAGCGCAAGAGCGATGGCGGTGCTGCCGAAGGTGACATGGGCCAATCCGTCGCCGATCAGCGACAGTCGGCGCAGTACGAGAAAGACACCCAGCACCGAGCAGAGCAGCGCAATCAGGACACCGGCAAGCAGGGCACGTTGAATGAATCCGTATGACAGGATCTCAAGTAAATTCATGGTCAGTGTCGGTGGCACATCAGGTGTTGTGAATGTTCGCCAAACAGCGATGACATTTCCGGTGAGCAGCAGAATTGATCAAAACTGCCGTAAAACAGTACTTTCTTATCAAGATACAGCATTTTCGAGGCATGTTCGCCGATGGCTCCGCTGTCATGGGTTACCAGTAGAACCGTGACCCCCCGCGACCGATTGATATCGGCTATCATGGTGTAAAAACGATCCCGTGTTTCCGGGTCAAGGGCTGCGGTCGGTTCGTCAAGGACGAGCAGTTCCGGATTGTTAACGATGGCGCGGGCAAGCAGCACTCGCTGCAGCTGACCACCGGAAAGCTCGCCTATCAGTTTATGTTCCAAGTCTAAAATACTTAATTCGTCGAGAGTTTTACTGATTATGCCATGGTCGCTCCGATTCAGACGCTTTGGGAAGCGCTTGGTTGAGAGCAGGCCAAGACCGACCGTTTCATGCACCGTGGAGGGGAAAACCGGATTCACCAGATGCAGGCTCTGTGGCAGGTAACCGATTTTGTGCCATTCGCGGAAATCGGCCAGTGGTGTCCCGAAAAGTCTGGCAGAGCCGCTGCTGATCGCCACCAGCCCAAGCAGGGCCTTGACCAGAGTGCTTTTGCCGGAGCCGTTCGGCCCGACGATGCCGACATAGTCGCCACGCTCAACCTGAACGGAGATATCCTCAAGGACCCGCCCCTCACGGTAGCTGCACGACAAAAGCTCTGTGGTAACTATTCTGCCCGGCATTGAAGACCTTTCCGCAACTGTTCAAGATTGCGTTCCATCAGATCGAAAAAAGATACATTCCGGGACTGGTCATCCCGCGACAGGTTGTGGGCACCATGCAGCATCAGCACCCCTACTCCCGCTTCATGGGCAAGCGTTTCCGTCAGACGGGGGGACAACAACTCTTCAGCAAATAGGTAGCGGGAACCGGATGATTTTATTTCCCGGACAAGGCCAACCATGCGCTCGGCCGACGGTTCCGCATCGGATGATATACCGCTGAGTGCGTGATATTCAAAATTATAACGGTGCGCCAGATAGCCGAACGTATAATGCCCGCCATGCAGAAGTTTTCTGGTGGCGCAGGAGGTCAGGTTTTTCCGGTACCGGTCATCAAGTGCGGCCAGTCTGGCTTTAAGAGCTTCTGCATTCTGCCGGTAAAGTGCACTGTTACCCGGATCAGAGGCGGTAAACCCGGCAAGAATGGCATCAACCATCTGGGCCGCATTGGCAAAATCAAGCCAGATGTGCGGGTCCATCCCCTTCTGATCGCCATGTTCCTTGTGGCCTGTATGATGATTATGATCATCATGATCGTCTGAACTGACAGCTGCCCGATAGGTTACCTTTTCTCCGGCATTGACCACCCGGAGTGTCCGGCTGTTGATTCCGCTGACAATCTTATCCGCCCACGGCTCCATATATCTGCTGGTGTAGACAAACAGGCCGGCGCGGCTGATCCGGATCATGTCTTCCGGCTTCGGTTCAAAGGTATGCGGCTCAACTCCGGACGGCAGCAGCATGGTGACATCGGCCGTGCCACCGGCAATCGTACGGGCAAAATCATACAGGGGAAACAGGGTCGTAACCACCTGCAGCCTGGTGGAGGACGGCGCTTCTTTTTTTGTGCAGCCGACAGTAAGAAGCATGGCGCAACATACTATAATTACAGGACTAAATCGCATTGTTACAATGTATCCTTCCGTAGATACGAATCAGGCAAAAGCTAGGATTTATATTATTTTATCTGATCAGTACTGATTTTCCGCCACATCATATCTCCCTCCCCTTCAAGGGGAGGGCGGGGGTGGGGATGGGCTGATTCCGGCGCTAAAAGACCCCCATCCCCCTCCTGACCTCCCCCTTGAAGGGGGAGAAACTTGAACAGCGGAAGATCAATGCTAAACAGATTATTTTAAAGTTCCCCCGCCCCTTGCGGGAGGGGAAGCAAACTGCAAATCTAAATCTACCGCCCCGATGCCTGAACATTCCTGAGGCTGATACCATCCGGAGCAAGTGAAATAATGCCATCTTTGTACAGGCCGCCGACCGCTTTTTTGAAACTTTTCTTGCTCAAATGGAGCAGGTTGGCAATCTGTTCGGGGGAGCTTTTATCGGTCAGGGGGAGAAAACCGTTGTGGCCGGCGAGGGCATCAAGAATGATGGAGCGGTCTGCTGCAACGTCTTCCGCTCCCCCCTTGCGCAGGGTGACATCAACCTTGCCGTCTTCCCTGATTTTTTTGACAAAACCGCGCAGTTTCTGACCGCAGGACGGCTTGAGGAGAAGTTCGGTGTGAAAAATCAACCCGCCGAAGCTGTTGTTGATGATGACCTTGGCACCCAGATCGGTGGTGGCGTACACAAGAAGATCTACCTCCTCCCCTTCAAACAGGCTCTGGTCCACGGGGTTGATGAATTTTTCCAGCTTTGCCGATGCGGCAATACGACCGCTCGTGTGGAGGAATATCTTCACCAGCACCTGATCACCGCGCCTGACCGGCGTAATCTGTTCACCAAACGGCAGCAGCAGATCTTTTTCAATCCCCCAGTCAAGGAAAGAACCGACGGTCGTCGCTTCTTTGACCTTCAGAAAGGCAAAGTCTCCCACCACTGCACGCGGCTTTCTGGTTGTGGCGGTGAGACGCCCGTCAGAATCAATGTACACAAACACATCAAGCAGTGAACCGGCTTCAGCCCCTGTCGGGACGAGGCGCAACGGCAGGAGCACATCACCTTCTTCACACTTGAATACGGCACCGGAAGCGGTGATACGGGAAATTTCAAGCTGATTGTAACTACCTACTTTGATCATACGACCTCACTACTGTTTTTCGGTTTGGTTACACACTTACAGAGCCTCTGACTGGGCCAATTCCCGCACTTCACGGGCAAGGGGCAGTGTTATGCGCCGCTTCTCAGCCATGGAGTAGCGGTATAACTGGTGAAAACTGGCTATGAGGGCGCCGACTTCCCGACTGGTGGTGGCAAGAACAAACTCAACCACTTCGTCAGGAATTCTGATTTGATGATCGTCTGCCACCTTTTTAATGATCATTCGCCGGGAGCTGTCGTCAGAAGTATCAAGCTGTGCCACCAGCCCCCAGAGCAGCCGTGATATGAGATGATCATCAATGTTGGCTAAAGACCGCGGCGGCAGAGCCCCGGCCATGGCGATTATCCGGCCGGAAGTGTGGAATTCGTTGAACAACTGCCACAGTGCTCTCCGCAGTGCCGGGTCATCCGGCATTTCATCCAGATCGTCCACCACCAATGCTCCGGCAGAGCGGAAGGTTTCCACAAGACTCTCTGGGTCCTGGTCGTCCCGCAGAGAAATGTAGGGGTATGTGCTGCCGGCAATGGCACGCAGAAGATGGGTTTTGCCGGAGCCGGGCGAGCCGTACAGATACAGAAGACTCTCGGAATCGGCAGGGTCGGCAATCCGCAGGGAAAATTTGAGTGCGGCCGCGTTCCCTTCACACGGAATAAAGCTGTCAAAGCTGAAGCTCTGGATTGCTGGAAAGTCGAAGAACTGCTGCATAACTAGAATAAATTCGCCTGTGATGATTCCGGGACGAGCCGGCCAAAATGCAGGTATGCGGCGCGCGTGGCAACTCTGCCTCGCGGTGTGCGGTTGATGAAACCGTTCTGAATCAGAAACGGCTCGTACACATCCTCAATGGTATCGCTCTCTTCGCTTATGGCGGCGGCAATGGTGTCCAGACCAACCGGCCCCCCGCCAAACTTGTCAATAATGGTGAGCAGGATCATGCGGTCCATTTGATCAAAGCCCATCTCGTCAATTTCAAGGAGCTTGAGTGTTTCCTGTACGACGCCAAGGGTGATGACGCCGTCGGCCCGAACCTGGGCGTAATCACGCACCCGGCGCAGCAGACGGTTGGCGATCCGGGGGGTTCCCCGGCTGCGGCGAGCCAGCTCTGCTGCACCCTGGCGGTCAATTTCCATCCCAAGGATTCCGGAGGAACGGCAGATGATGGTGGCAAGCTCGTCATAGGTGTAAAACTCAAGCCGGGAAATGACTCCGAAGCGGTCACGCAGCGGCGAGGAAAGAAGTCCGGCCCTGGTTGTGGCGCCCACCAGGGTAAAACGGGGCAGATCCAGCTTGATCGAGCGGGCACTCGGCCCCTGGCCGATAATTATATCGAGCTGGTAATCCTCCATGGCCGGATACAGGATTTCTTCTACAATATGGGAGATCCGGTGGATTTCATCGATGAACAGGACATCGTGCGGTTCCAGGTTGGTGAGGATGGCGGCCAGATCACCCGGACGTTCTATGACCGGACCGGAGGTGGACTTGATATTGACGCCCATTTCGCAGGCGATGATATTGGCCAGTGTTGTCTTGCCAAGACCCGGAGGGCCGTACAGCAGAACATGGTCAAGCGCTTCACCCCGCCCTTTCGCGGCATCGATAAACAGGCGCAGATTGCCTTTGATCTTTTCCTGGCCGATGTAGTCTTCAAAGGTGCGGGGACGCAGCGTTGCGTCATAGTGGGAATCATCGTCCCGTTTTTCGGGAGTAATTGTACGCGGTTCCATAAGCTATACCGTTTTCCTGACCAGCGGTGCAATCGCGTCAACTGTCAGCGCCGCATCAATCTGGAGTCCGTCAGCCATCCGCTTGAAAGCGGCTCGTCCTGACGCCACTTCATTTTCGCCGATGACGACGCTGTAACGCGCGTTAAGCTTATCAGCCCTGCGCATCTGGCTTTTCAGGCTTTTCCCTTCATAATCCATTTCGACACGAACCCCGGATTTCAGCAGGCCGTCCATCAGGCAGAATGCCACATCACGCTCCCCTGCCCCCATGGTGGCAATGAACAGGTCAGGCTGAGATGAAAATTCTTTGGCGCCGAGGAGCAGTGCAATCCGCTCAAGTCCCATGGCAAAGCCGATTCCGGGAATAGACGGTCCCCCCAACTGGGAGATCAGGCCGTCATAACGCCCACCTGCGGCGACTGCCGATTGGGAGCCGAGCAGCCCAGTTACCATTTCAAAGGTCGTGCGGGTGTAATAGTCAAGGCCGCGCACCATGCGGGCATTGATACTGTACGGGGTGCCGGACAGATCAAGGTAACGGCGCACGCTGCTGAAATGACTGTCGCATCCGCTGCAGAGATGATCAAGTACGGACGGCGCACCGGCGGTGGCCTCAATACACCCCTGGGCCTTGCAATCCAGCGTGCGGAGCGGGTTGCTGACAAAGCGCCGCTTGCAATCGTCACATAGCTGATCAATCCGCGCTTCCAGAAAGCTTCGCAATGTGGAGCGATAGGCGGGACGGCACTCGGGGCAGCCAAGCGAGTTGATCTGCAGCGTCGGCTCATCCAGCCCTATTTCTCGAAAAAATGCCGTCAGCATATTCAGCAGTTGGGCATCGGCAAGCGGGTCATTGACGCCGGTGATTTCGGCACCGATCTGGTGGAACTGCCGGTAGCGCCCTTTCTGGGGACGCTCATAGCGGAACATCGGCCCCATGTAGTACAGCTTTGACACGGGATCCAGTGCGTACAGCTTATGTTCGATAAAGGCACGCATTACGCCGGCAGTGCCTTCCGGCCGCAGCGTTACATTGTTTTCACCCTTGTCAGTAAATGTGTACATCTCTTTTTCCACGATGTCGGTACCATCGCCGATAGACCGGGAAAAAAGTTCGGTTTTTTCCAACACCGGAACACGGATTTCGCCAAACCCATTCAGTTCGAACACCCGACGGGCCGTTTGTTCAATATGCTGCCACCGCCCGGATTCTTCCGGAAGAATATCGTTAAACCCTTTAACTGCTGTAAGTGCCACACATCACCTCATATACATTTAAAACAAAACACCGGCAAAAGCCGGTTACCGGTAAATAAAAAGTGCTGAAAGTGCCGTTAAACCTACGTCACGTCGCCTTGGGGCAGCGCTGAATACAGTTTTTGCCAGAAGCTTTTCCGGCATACATGGCATTATCAGCCATTTCAAGCAGTTCATTCTTGGACATAGTATCATCAGGACAGCAGGCGAGACCGATACTACAGGTCAAGCGGATGACCTTTCCCTCGGCACCGACAAAGTGGTGATCCTCAACATTCTTCCGGATACGCTCGGCCACAAGTGCCGCCGCCTCACAGGGAGTTTCGACCAGAATCGCGGTATATTCATCGCCACCGTAGCGTACTACGATGTCCACATCCCTGAGCGAATTTTTTATCAGAGCGCCAAACTCTGCCAGAACCCGGCTCCCCACAAGATGCCCATGAATATCGTTTACCTGTTTGAACAGGTCCACATCAATAAAAAGAACCGCCAGATGAGAACCGTACCGATCAACTCGCTTCATTTCCCGTTCAAGGGCTATACCCAGATAACGTTGGTTATAAAGGCCGCTGACATCATCAATAAACATCAGATCATTGGCCTTGGAAAACGATTCAGCATTATCAAAGGCGCGCAAAGACTGTTCGATGAGAAACAGGATATTCTTTTTGTATCCGGCAATATCCGGCAGTGCGCACGCAGTGTTGTTCAGAAGTACGACTATGCCGTACAGTTCGTCACGGTTGAACACCGGAATCAGCAGAGACGAAGTAACCCCCTCGGAACTGTGTGAAGATGACGGGCTGAAATACTGGATTGAAAACTCTTCCGGCGGTGACTCAAGAGTGGCATGAATCTCTTCAGAGATGGCTCTTCCCAATTCAGCAGAGATCCCTTTTGCCACTTTAAAATCAAGGGCGCCTTCAACCATAAAGAACCCAAGGGCCCGGCTGATCCCCGCCTCCCGTGCGACCGCTTCCACAAGAAGGTGGTACAGGTGTTCGCTGTCAATACATCCAGCAATTGCCTGACTGGCACGCAGCAATGAAAGCATGTTTTTCAGTTCATCATTTTCTTCAAGCAGATGCCGCTGCCGGATGCACTGGGCTACGGCATGTTTGAATTCATCATGGTTAACCGGCTTGATGAGATAGTCGCGGGCACCATGTTTGAGGGCAAATATGGCTGATTCCAGATTTGCGTTGGCGGTAACCATAATGACATCGACGGCGGGATAACTTTCACGGACTCGCAACAGGACTTCAAGGCCACTGATATCAGGCATGACCAGGTCGGTAATAACCAGTGAGTACTGCCCACTGGTCATCATACTCAACCCGTCTCTTCCACAGGAGGCGGTATCAACCTGATACCCTTCAGCCGTCAGAAGTCTTGAGAACATTTCCCGGAAAAAATGATCATCTTCAACTAGGAGGATTTTATCCATGAGAAGTCGCCCGATAAAGAGAATACGCCGCTAAACACCTGAAGCTTGTACCCCATTTCACGGTATGTAGTCAACGTCATTCGGGTTTGTGACGGGTCGACACGGACCAGACGATGCCATCGGTGACAAGTTCAATCGTTCCGTCACGATCTGTACGATGAAATGGAATACCTTTTGCTCGCAACAAATCAACCGTCACTGGCGATGGGAGGCCGAATCTGTTGCCAAAACCGGCAGAAATCAGTGCCAACCTGGGGTGGACCCGATCAAGGAACTCCGGTGAAGTGGAGAAACGGCTGCCATGATGACCGACTTTGAGGACGGTAGCTGCTAATTCATGCCGCCGCTCAAGCATTCCCTGCTCAGCCTCGAAACCGGCATCCGCACAAAAGATCATACTGAAATTACCGTAACTGAGCCGGAATACAAGGGACTGTTCGTTTACGCTCGACTCATCTCCTCCGGGCATAGACCGGTTCGATCTGGCGGGGGAGAGAACGGTGACAATTACTGGGCCGGGCAGCGATATAACATCCCCTTCAGTAACGGTACGCTGTGGTACGTGCTTTTTCTCCAGTTCAGCACGAATCTCAGCAGTAACATTCGTGCCGCTCCAAAATTCTCCAACGGCAAAGTACTTAATTACAAACGGGAGGCCGCCGATATGATCAGGGTGATCATGCGTGGCAACCATCCGGTCGATACGGTTGATGTGAAGGGCTCCAAGCGCCGGTGCCAGCACCCGCTGCCCGAAATCATGCCCCGTATCATGGAGGTAACCGCCGCCATCCACAAGCATGGTCGAGCCGTCTGGGAGTTGCAGCAGCAGTGATTCAGCCTGCCCGATACTCAGCATTGTAATGTGCAGTCGTCCATCTACGGCGGTAGAAGCTGATAGATGCAGCAGTACGGCGACAACAGGTATACACACACCCGCTGTAATGAGCAGAATCCTGTTTTTCAGGAACGTAATGCCGGTCATAAACAACAGGAAAAAAAACATATCCCACTCGTTGATACCGTGAAACGTGAATACTGGAAGGGAATTGCACCAGAGGATGAATTTATTGGCTATGGCGATCTGTGCCGCTGCCGGCCAGAACAGCAGGGGCGCTGATGACGGGAACAGCATCACCAGCGGCAGGGCGATGAATCCGGTGAGCACCGCACCATAGCCAAGAAGCGGAACAATCAAAAAGTTTGTCAGTATCCCGTTGAGCGAAGCAACCTTGAAGATAAACAGCACCGGCAGCAGAGTGACGCAGGAAGCGGCAACGGATGCCGCAATAAACTGGATCATGGTTCGCAGCCATTGGGAGCGCAGCGGTTGAGTAACTGTCATGACCGGCGGAACCGCAATCAGTATCCCCCACAGGGAGATGAAGGAGAGTTGGTATGAAACGTCAAAAAGGGTTGGCGGATTGATGGCGACCAGAAAAAAAGCCGAGAGCAGAAGTGTGTTGACGGCATCACGTTCCCGTTCGGCAAAAAGTGCCACAGCAAAGACGATCAACATAATGACCGAGCGGGCGGTAGCCGGAGCAGCGCCGGTCAGAAAAAGGTACGCCACCATGGCCGGGACGGCAATCAGCACCGCTGTTCTCCGGATATTCCAGCGCAAGGCCGGGTATTCAAAACGTGTCAGCGACCAAATACACAGTACTGTTATGAATGCGGCAATGATGCCGATATGAAATCCGGAAATTGACAGGATGTGGTTGACCCCGGCTCGGGTATAGGCATCAGCAAGATCACGCGGGATTCTTTTCTGGTCACCGATGGTAAGCGCCGCCAGGATTGACGAGATATTTTCGTCAGGAATGGCACTGCGTATGGCGTCACCAAGGCGGCGTGCCACCATGTCAATAGAGCGCTCCAGGGATTCTACCGCTCCGCTGCGCATGAGGACTATTTCGCTTTGGGAGAGAACGCGACAGGTCACCGAAATTCCCTGAAATGCAAGGTACCGACTGTAGTCAAACTCTCCCGGCAAGCCAAGCCGTCGCGGTACGGAGACCGGTGACACAAAACGTATCCTGTCGCCACGTAAAAAAGTCACGTCCCCGCTATAGACAGATAGCAGGAGTTGCCCAGATACCGTTTCAGCTTCCCCTCCCCTGATAATATGCTCAGCCTGAACAGTCAGACGACTGCCTTCGGGAGAAACTGTGGGACGCGACGAGACGACACCTTCAATGGTTACGGGACTGGGGGAAGCGTGAGACCGTATGGAGTGTGATGAAAGATCAGGGGTAAGCCAGGGGGTGAGTGAGTACATGCCCCAGACAAAGAAAAACAGGGCGGTACAGATTGAAAAAACCGAGGAATATCGGAGGAAACTCGCAAGTAAAAGGCAGAAGAAAACGGCAATAACCGTGGTGAGACCGCAGGAAAGTCCTCCAAGTACAGACAAAACCATACCGGCCGCCATGCATACAAATGGGATCAATAACGGCCAGCGTCGGAACATGACGGTCAGCTACTCTCCATGGGATAATATGCAGCAGGTTGTAGTGCAAACATAAGCTGCTCCGGTATGTTTTGACGCGAACGGGGAGCAGATACATCCGCTCCCCGTTCACACCTACTGCATAACTGTCAGGTCAATCTTCTTCTACGATGTCGTACTCACCATCCTCTGAATCTTCCAGCGCAAAAGCATCTTCAAACTCATCGTCAGTATCATCCTCACCTTCAAAATCCCCGGAAATATACCGTTCCGGTGTGCGGATTTCATCTTCGGCAATTTTTTCAAAACGTCCCAGCAGCTCAGGATCGGTGCAGAATCGACCACTTTTGTGTTTACATGAAGCCAGTTCACAAAGGTCAAAAAGCTGAACTTCGCTGCACAGGCGCTGAAGCAGAACAGCTGATTTCGGCTCAGTGTCAGGCACGACGGTATCTCTGTTAAAAGGTGCCGTTCAAAAATCCGGCAGCTTTGGCAACATCATCTTTGCAGCCGATATAGACCGGGCAGCGCTGATCAAGGCCTTCAGGAACAATGTCAAGAATCGGAATTTCACCGTTTGTGGCTGATCCACCGGCCTGCTCAATCAAGAAGGCCATGGGGTTCAGCTCAAACAGCAGGCGCAGTTTGCCATTGGGACTGTCGCTGAGCGCCGGATACATGAAAATGCCTTTGCCCTTCATCAATATCTGGTTTATGTCAGGAACAAATCCGCCGGAATAACGAAGCTTTGCACCCTTCTCCTCCAGGTAACGGATGAAGCGTTCATTCGCTTCGCTGTATTTTTTGCGCAAGCCACCGGGGGCATAAATCTCACCGGACGGCTGCATCTGAATTTTCTCGCGGGTGAGCGTGTACTCCATCAGCTGGTTCATGGTGAATTCATACACACCCTTCCCTACCGAATACACCAATGAAACGCGCGGTCCGTAAAGGATATACACGGAGCCAACCATTTTACGCCCCGGCTGCAGCAGATCATCTCCCTGATAGATACCGACAATAGTGCCTACCGCCAGGTTAACGTCAACCAGTGAGGAACCATCCAAGGGATCATAGGCAACCGAAAACATCCCTTGCGGGTTACTGGTAACCTGAAAAATCTCCTCCATCTCTTCTGACGCAATATTGCACACGACTCCCGAATGCTGCAGACGCTTGCGCATGATACGGTCGGAAAGAACGT
Source organism: uncultured Geobacteraceae bacterium (assembly GCA_903852495.1). Classification (GTDB taxonomy): domain Bacteria; phylum Desulfobacterota; class Desulfuromonadia; order Geobacterales; family Pseudopelobacteraceae; genus JACRCG01. Next base: position 29,695 of record CAINRC010000018.1, read on the forward strand.
CGAGAGCAAGCTGCTCTTCACCATACAGGTTGGAGGTACCGGCCACACCCAGATCCCCGGTTCGGACTGCGTTGATCACATATTTGCTTGCCTCGGCGATTTCGCAGATGAGGTGAACAAGGTTACCGCTAATGTTCTGATCGCGCAGATGCTGACGCAGATCAATCTGAAATTTAGTTTTGCCTGCTACACTGGCCATGATTCCTCCGGGTTGGATAAGATGAGTGTGGATGTCACGAACATACTGAAAAGAAGCGCCTTTAGCAAGATTAAATAAATATTTTGCTCTGAATAAATATGGAAATAGGCTGACTTGAGAGAGAGTTACGGGTGGCTTTAGCAACGGATCGCGGCGCAATTCACGTTACAGAACACCCGTACTTCATTTTAGATCGG
>CAINRC010000019.1 GCA_903852495.1 uncultured Geobacteraceae bacterium
GCTGAATTGCATGCTGCAAACCACATAAAATTAAACAAATTGTTTGAAAAGTCTATTCTGGTTATCAAAATATTATTTCAGATAGAAAAATAGACATCTCTCAGGATGTGCGGGTCAGTTCCGTTTTTTAAAGCTACTGAATATAAAGCGATAGCAATAAATGCAGACAGCATAAGTCGTGTTTGTTAACATTATGATGCGGTGCCAAACGAGCAGTTTGAAAGTGCAAGTACTGCTAATTTAACGTTAAAATAGCACGAATTGTCCCCGTTTTCTACCCGAAAGAATTAACTTTGCACTCTGATTTTTGTAAATAGTTAGTGTGCTATGAATGAGAAAGATATAAAGCTGCTCTCAGAATTTCCTCCCGTAACTACCGCTACCTGGGAGGAGCAAATCAACATCGACCTGAAGGGAAAGGAATACGAAAAGAGCCTGGTTTGGAAGACAAACGAGGGTTTTAGCGTGCGTCCCTATTACCGCGCCGAAAGCATCGAAGGACTTGATTTTCCGGAAAGTAGTCCGGGTGAGTTCCCTTTTGTGCGCGGGAAAAGCAGGTCGGGCAATCCCTGGTTGGTCAGACAGGATATCGTCGTTGGAGATTTGGCAGAGGCCAACCTGAAGGCTTTGGATGTCTTGAACAAAGGAGTCACTTCTCTGGGATTCGTATTCAAGAGTTGTCAGCAGGTTACGGTGGCTGACCTCAAAATATTGTTGAAGGATATTCAACTGGAAGCCGTAGAGATCAACTTCGTCAACTCCTGCAAAAGCAAGGAATTTCTTGAGACGCTGCTCGCCCTTCTGATCGAATGGAAAGCCGATCCGGCTTCCCTGCATCTTTCCATTAACTTCGATCCCATTGGCAAATTTGTCCTTCGTGGCAAGTTTTGCAAGGGGGAGGCAGAGGTGTTCGAAAAAGTAAAAACAATGGTAGAGTGGGGCGACAAGTTTCCACACCTGCATCTGATCGCCGTCAACGGTACCTCCTTCAACAATGCCGGTGCCTCCATTGTGCAGGAGCTCGGATTTTCGCTGGCTATCGGCGCCGAATATATGACCCGACTCACCGATCTGGGTGTCGATGCTGTATTGGCCGCCAAAAAGATCCGGTTTAACTTTGGAGTGGGAGGCAACTACTTCATGGAACTGGCCAAACTCAGGGCGGCTCGTCTGCTGTGGGCCAACATCGTGAAGGCCTATCATCCGGTTTGTGTTTGTGAGGAATCAACGGGTGATGGAGAATTTTGTGCCTGCGCAGCAAAACTGTATGCCCATTGTGAGACTTCCATCTGGAACAAGACCATCTACGACCCCTACGTCAACCTGCTTCGTACCCAGACCGAGGCGATGTCTGCCATTCTGGGTGGAGCGGATTCACTGACGGTCCTACCCTTTGATTCCATCTACGAACAACCTACCGCTTTCGCGGAACGTCTGGCCAGAAACCAGCAAGCCCTGCTGAAAGAGGAAGTTCACCTCGATAAAATCGCGGATCCGGCCGCCGGATCCTACTACATTGAGACGCTGACCGCGTCGATCGCCGAACAAGCCTGGAAACTGTTTCTGGAAGTACAGGAAAAGGGAGGGTTTTTGGCCGCCTTCCGTGCCGGATTTGTACAGGTACAGGTGAAGGAGATGGCAGAAAAAAGGAGCAAAGCCATTGCCTCCCGGCGTGAAAATATTTTGGGAGTGAACCAGTTTCCCAACATCAACGAACAACTGGAACCGGGATTGGATCCTGCTATTTTTGA
>CAINRC010000020.1 GCA_903852495.1 uncultured Geobacteraceae bacterium
AATGGCTCGTTACGGGATGCCTTCGAGGTTCAGGGGGAGATTTCGGAATCATATCGAATGGATTTTGCCAAATACACCCCGCAGGTTGACCGATACTGTCTCGACTCGGTCTTTACCTCACTGGCGCAAAGTGTCGGACAACAGATCAAATACGCACGACTGGGCGAGGGGTACGGCAACCCGACACTGAAGAAAGCTTTTGAAACTCTCTGTTTGGCACAAGTAGCGCGCAGGATTACCTCGGCTAATCCTACCGGACTACCGTTGGGGGCGACTGCTTCAGTCAAGGTATTCAAGGCGCTTATGCTGGATCTGGGCCTGATGCGTTATCTGTCCGGCATACCTGATGATATTGAATATGCCAGAGCGGATCTGCTTGCCATTTATCGCGGCGCCATGGCCGAACAGTTTGTGGGACAAGAGATGCTGGTATCACAACAAGGCAGCCTCTATTACTGGGATAGGCAGGCAAAAAGCAGTTCCGCCGAGGTTGATTATCTGGCCGTTATGAACGGAATAATCCATCCGGTGGAGGTTAAAAGCGGCGCGACCGGCAGCTTGAGAAGTCTGCATCTTTTTCTGATGACCTATCCGGAATGCGGCAAGGCGCTGGTCTTTTCAGATCAGCCGTATTCTGACCTTCCAGAGCAAAAAATCACCTTTTTGCCGTTGTATAGTGCTTTTACTGCAACGAAATCAGCGGAGAAACCATGACCGAAGACCAACTCGAACAGGAAACTTTATGCTGGCTTGCCGAAGCCGGCTACAGCCACCGCTACGGTCTGGATATTGCGCCGGATGGCTCTGCGCCTGAACGCAGCACCTACAGTCAGGTCTTGTTGGTGGGTCGGCTGCGCGAGGCAATCGACCGGCTGAACCCGTTTATACCTCCGGTGGCTCGTATTGATGCTCTGCAACAGGTGCTGAATCTGGATACGCCGGTTTTGCTGGCGGCCAATCGCACCTTCCACCAACTTCTGGTTAATGGCGTATCAGTCGAGTACCAGAAGGATGGCGAGACACGCGGCGACTTCGTGCGACTGATCGACTTTACCGATGCCTCGGCGAACGAATGGCTGGCGGTGAACCAGTATTCCATCAAAGGCGCAAAGTATACACGCCGCCCGGACATCATCCTGTTCGTCAACGGCCTGCCTCTGGTATTATTGGAGTTAAAGAATCCGGCTGATGAGAAGGCCGATATCTGGAAGGCTTACGACCAGATCCAGACCTATAAAGAACAAATCCCGGATGTGTTCCAGTACAACGAGCTGCTGGTAATCACAGACGGCACCGAAGCACGCCTGGGGTCGCTCTCTGCCAATGTCGAACGTTTTATGGCCTGGCGTACTATTGACGGCGTTACGCTTGACCCGCTCGGACAGTTCAATGAACTGGAGACGCTTATACGTGGCGTTTTGGCACCTAACTACCTGCTGGATTTTATCCGCTTCTTTGTCCTGTTCGAGGATGACGGTACTCTGGTCAAGAAGATTGCCGGCTATCACCAGTTCCATGCGGTACGTTCCGCCATTGATCAGGTAATTACCGCATCCCGCCCCGGTGGTAACCAGAAGGGTGGCGTGGTCTGGCATACCCAGGGCTCGGGCAAGAGTATTACCATGACCTGCTTTGCAGCGCGGGTGATGCGCGAGGCGGCCATGGAAAATCCGACCATCGTGGTTATTACCGACCGCAACGACCTGGACGGGCAACTATTCGGGGTGTTCTCACTATCACAGGAGTTGCTTCGCGAACAGCCGGTACAGGGGGAAACACGGCAGGACCTGCGGGCCAAGCTGGCCAACCGGCCATCGGGCGGAATCGTCTTTGCCACCATCCAGAAGTTCATGCCAGGTGAAGATGAGGACAGTTACCCGATCCTCTCTGACCGCCACAACATCGTCGTTATCGCCGACGAAGCACACCGCACCCAGTACGGCTTTGAGGCCAAGTTCAAGGGGGATGCCAAGGGGTATCAGGTCGGCTATGCCCAGCATCTGCGCGATGCACTCCCCAATGCAACTTTTGTGGCCTTTACCGGCACACCGGTAGCATCGGAAGATCGCGACACCCGAGCCGTGTTTGGCGATTACATCAGCATTTACGACATGCAGCAGTCCCGCGATGACGGGGCGACGGTGGCAATCTATTTTGAATCACGCTTGGCCAAGTTGGGGCTTAAAGAAGACATGCTGGCTGGCATCGACCTTGAGGTGGACGAGCTGGCGGAAGATGAGGAAGACGATCAGCAGGCCAGGCTCAAGAGCCAATGGACGGCGTTGGAAAAGGTTGTCGGTGCCGAACCGCGTATCAAGCAGGTGGCAGCGGATCTGGTAGCACATTTTGAAGAACGGAGCAAAGCGCAGAGCGGTAAGGCGATGGTTGTAGCCATGAGCCGAGACATCTGTGTCCACCTGTATAATGCCATCATTGCCCTGCGCCCGGAGTGGCACGACGAAGACCCGGAGAAGGGTGTCATCAAAGTCGTTATGACCGGTTCCGCCAGCGACAAGCCGTTGCTGCGACCGCATATCTATTCCAAACAGGTAAAAAAACGCCTGGAGAAACGCTTTAAAGACCCGGAAGATCCAATGCGCCTGGTGATTGTACGGGATATGTGGCTGACCGGCTTTGACGCCCCCTGCGTGCATACGATGTACGTGGATAAGCCGATGAAAGGGCACAACCTGATGCAGGCCATCGCCCGTGTCAACCGGGTGTTTCGTGACAAGCAGGGCGGTCTGGTGGTTGATTACATCGGTATTGCCAACGACCTGAAACAGGCACTCAAGGAATATACCAACAGTAAGGGTCGAGGCCGCCCGACGGTCGATGCCCACGAAGCCTTCGCGGTGCTGGAAGAGAAGCTCGATATCCTGCGCGGCATGCTGCATGAATTCGACTACAGCGGCTTTCTCACCGGTGGCCACAGCATACTGGCCAAAACAGCCAACCATGTGCTGGGAATAAAAGACGGCAAGAAACGCTTTGGTGACACGGCGCTGGCGATGTCCAAGGCATTCACGCTCTGCTGTACTCTGGATGAAGCCAAAGCCGTGCGCGAAGAGGTGGCCTTCTTCCAGGCGGTAAAGGTGCTGCTGACCAAACGGGAAACCTCCGAGAAAAAACGTACCAATGAAGAGCGGGAGCTGGCAATACGCCAGATCATCGGTTCGGCGCTGGTATCGGATGAAGTGGTCGATATTTTCCAGGCGGTGGGACTGGACAAACCGAATATTGGTATTCTGGATGATGACTTCCTGAACGACGTGCGCAACCTGCCGGAACGCAATCTGGCGGTAGAACTGCTGGAACGACTGCTGGAAGGGGAGATCAGAGCGCGGTTTGCCACCAACGTGGTACAGCAGACCAAGTTTTCAGAACTGCTCTCTGATGTCATCAAACGCTATCAGAACCGGGCCATCGAAACCGCCCAGGTGATTGAAGAGTTGATCTCCATGGCCAAGAAGTTTAAAGAAGCCATTGGCCGTGGTGAAGAACTTGGACTCAATACAGATGAGTTGGCCTTCTACGATGCTCTGGCCAACAACGAGGAAGCGGTGCAGGAGATGGGTGATGAGATCTTGAAGAAGATCGCCCATGAACTGGCAGAGAGTCTACGCCAGAATATCAGTGTTGATTGGTCGGTGCGAGAGAACGTACGAGCCAAGCTGCGGCTGATGGTGAAACGCATCTTACGCAAGTATAAGTATCCACCCGACCAGCAGGAAATAGCCGTGCAGTTGGTGTTGGATCAGGCTGAGACGTTGAGTGCGGAGTGGGCGCAATGAGAGCTGCATAAACTATGAAACGACCATTTTACACTTGGGAAGGCGATACCCTGGTGCTTAGCATCCTGGGCACACCCAATTCCAAACGCGACGCCATTGGCAAAGTAAAGGGTCATCAGCTTTGTGTCAGCGTAACGGCTGTTCCCCGCGCCGGTCGAGCCACCGACCACATGGTTCGCTTTCTGGCCGAAGAGTTTGATGTGTCAGTTGGCGACATTCAGGTCGTGTTCGGACGCATGAATGTCAACAAACAGTTGCGGATCAAAGCCCCCAAACGATTACCGACAGTGATCGGACAGCAAGATTTGTTTTGATCATGTCGGGGCTTTTGTTTTGCGTAGGTTAGTTCGCCACCATTCACATACATGCGTGCGTACGTGCGCGGGTATACCCCCCCTCCCACCCCGAAACATTTTGCTTGGCTCGACATGGACTTTCTTTATAAATATTTTTTATACAGCTTGCGGGAGCGCCCGGTGTGGCATTGTTGCTGTGGCAAGACGTACTAAGGCCTGGGCGTGCTGACGTTCGGCGCTTGACGCGACTGTGACGCGACGGTGTGCGCAATGACAGGACGAAAATGGGGGTTGTATAGTTGCAGTTCAGCATTGTAGAGACAGCTACACCGCAGAGGCCGCTTATAGCGAGCTGATAAATATTCTATTACAACACCAGGTACAACACGCACAAAAAAGGGTTTACAGCAAATGCCGTAAACCCTTGAAATGCCTGGTCGATATATTGCCGACAGATTAGGTTTCCCTTCACCCCGCGTCACACAAACAAGAAAAGCCCCACGAACATCTGGGGCTTTTCTGTTGGCACTGTTTAATACAGGAAGAAATTCGCCCCCCTTGTGCGTGGAGGCAATCAAAAAAATACCTGAATACTAGCTATTCATCCGCAAAGCGTAAAACCACTATTACTCATGGAATAGTCACCTCTTATAATCCCACCCAGACCTCATGACAATCTGACCAGTTTTCAACTTTGCAATAACCATAGGCATCAACAAATTTTACATCCAGACTCCGACACATCGGTAATCCTGGACCGCATTCGATCGTACGTGTACGACCCTGATAGATCTCATCATATTTGAACCATTTGGGACAAATCCCTGTAGGGGTGCGGCATGAACCACTAGCACCTGCTGCCACGTTAACTTCACAATCTTTCTGATTCCAAAAAAGGTGCTCTCCCCAGACCGTAACCGTGACAGGAATCTTGCAGCCATTGTTTACTGTTACGGTATACGCCCAGGCGGGTAGTGCAATTGTAGCAAGGATCAAAACGATAATTATGACAGATGAGCATTTCTTCAATTGAGAGCCTCCTTGTATGCTATCAAGGAATAAAAAGGGAGAGGAGAGGAGAGGAATTTACTTTATTAACGGTTTAACAATACCACCCAAAATGGACCACCGTCAACACTATTAAACCCTAAAAACAAGGACAGGGAGACTATTTCCTATTGACAACTACTTTACAGACATATCAGTTCAGGCAGAATGGACGACAGAAACCGTTCATTTGACCCACACGGAAGGTGGAAATGATGAAATCGGCCAAACGGTTTGCATCGTCATCGGAGATAGTATTGGCGAGGAATTTCGGCATATCAGCACCTCCGCTACGGATTTTGTTTATAATAATTAAACGATTAGTAATGCCAGTCAGTTTTTTGCCGTTCAGGTGGCAGCCTAAACATTTTCCCCTGAATAAATCTTCACTACTGGCCGCTGAGGCGAATTCAACAAATGACATTAGGGTGATGCTTACCGCAACTGCTAACAAGGCAATCCTTTTATTCTTCGCTATCCATTTCATGTCACTTCCTCCATGCTTTTGATTTTTAGGGATAGGTGCCACCGGTGATCTGAAAGAGCCTTTTTCTTGGCTTCTTGGATTTGTTTCTTCTTCCGCCCATCCTTTTTTCTTCCTAATCCATTAAATTCATCCTCTTCTTCTGTTTTCTTCCTGTTTTTCAATACTTTTTCTTTTCGC
>CAINRC010000021.1 GCA_903852495.1 uncultured Geobacteraceae bacterium
AATCTTTCGGAACGGTTTTGAGTTGAGCCTGGTCAATAGCTCAGCGATGGCCTGATTCAGCTCATCCAGCGAGAAGAAAGTGCGATTTCTCAGGACAGCCAATATCCAACGCTGTACCAACTGTACGCCGGCCTCAGCTTTATACTCTATCCACCAATCCCCAACTTCTCAAAAAAGGCCTTATGTCGCTGCTTCGCGTCCACAACGATTTTGTCAAAAGCTACTATTTCGACATGGGAATTATGATTCCGATTGTAGGTGTAAAATCCATACTCACCTTGAAGAACAGCATAATTTTCAAGCCGACGATTTAATGCCCCAAGTGGCGAGAGTAGTTTTCGCGAGGGCATCTTGAATAGGCTATGAGCTTGTTGGTGCTTCAGCCCCAAAGAGATAAATTTACAAAAACAACTTTAACTTTATAAAAATTGCATTCCATGGTATGTATTTTCAAAAAATTGACAATTAGTGGGGATACCGATGGCGCTTAACTTGAAAAAATTACCGATCCTGTTTCTTTCAGACTCGACAACGTCGGTTGCAATCAGCCGTGAAGCGAAGGCAGGCCGCATCAGGAAGATCGGACCACGTCTCTATACGTCCAACACCAGTGACGATCCGGCGTACATCATTCGGCAGAACTGGCTACAGGCACTGACATTTTTGTTTCCGGGCTGCGTTGTCAGTAACCGGACAGCACTCGAAATCCGTGTTTCCCCTGCTGGCCGTGTGTATGTAACCGGTGACTATGCCCGTTCTCTCGAATTGCATGGAACCAAATTCGTTCAAGTTAAAGGGGCTCCACCAGTAGAAGGGGACACGCCATTGCTAGGTATTTTCATGGCGTCGCGTGCACGCGCTATACTTGAAAATTTGACGCCTTCCCGGGAGCGAAGCGGTGGCGAACTTAAAAACCTCCCCAGAGAAATGATTGAACGTCGGCTTGCCGAGTTGCTGAACGTCGAGAAAGAGGAATCAGTCAACCGAGTGCGTGACCAAGCCCGCCAGATCGCTCCGCAGTTAGGGTTGGAGAGAGAGTTCGACGAGCTGGATGACCTTATCGGGACGTTACTGAGGACCCGCAAAGCGACTCTTGCTGACCCGGTAGCCAAAGCGCATCAGTTGGTCACCCCGTATGATCCCCACGCGTTAGGGAGAGTTGAAAAACTCTGGTCAGTTCTTGCTTCGACGCCACATAATTATCGGCCTACAAACGCTGGAACCGGAACCCCTTTTTATACCGTATCATTCTTTGATGCATACTTTTCGAATTATATCGAGGGTACCCGCTTCAAGGTCGACGAGGCAAAGGAAATTGTCGACTCGGGCGTGATCCCTGAAGTACGTCCAGCTGATGGCCATGACATTCTTGGCACGTATCGAGTCGTCAGCAGCTTGGAAAACATGAAACGGACACCAAATAACCCTGAAGAACTTATCGAACTGCTTCAATCAAGACATGCTGACATCATGGTGGGAAGGCCGGACAAGAGGCCGGGTGAATTCAAGGAAGAAGTGAATTATGCAGGTGCCACCCGTTTTGTTGACCCGTACCTGGTTAAAGGAACATTGTCACAAGGTTTCGGCATGTATAAATCACTTGAGCACCCTCTCGCCAGGGCACTCATAATCATGTTTCTCGTTGCAGAAGTACATCCGTTTGACGATGGCAACGGCAGGGCCGCAAGGGCAATGATGAATTCAGAGCTTGTTGCTGCAGAAGAAACCCGGATCATTATTCCATCGGTTTACAGGAACGAGTATGTGGCTTCGCTCAAGAGGATGACCAAACACTTGCAGCCTGAGTCTTTCATCAATGTTATGTCATTTGCCCAGCAGTTTGTATCCAGGATTTCATTCGACAGCTATGCCTCAGCACGAGTACAAATGGAAGAGTGCAATGCCTTCGATGATCCGGCGGATGACAAAATATTGCTTCAACCGAGTAATTCCTGAATCCCTAACATTGACAAGAAAGTTTTCTCAGGCAACCGTATCATCGAAGTATTTTTGTGTTTATTAACGATATGTTACGCTGATTACGGATGCAAAAACGGATGCAAAGCGGTCATTGGCAAAAAACAAGGGGTTAGACACGATGTCTAACCCCTTGTTTTTATTGGAGCGGGAAACGAGATTCGAACTCGCGACCTTCAGCTTGGGAAGCTGACACTCTACCACTGAGTTATTCCCGCATTTGATTTGAAAAAAACAAGTCCGATTACCCGGTACAGATAATCAGACTTGTTTGATTGGCTCCCCAATAAGGACAAATCTGGTTACTGGGTGGAGAATATTTCAACGAACTGAATATGTCAAGACGATAGATTGATTTGAGTATCGCCAGTGTATCCAAAACGGAAGAAGCAGGGCAATGGGATGAGTCGATAAGCTTTTGATATTGGAATGAGCAACCCGCAGCAACCTTCGCGCAATATGACCTGGAGAGATTCAATGCGTATAGCTTTGGCCCGAATACGCCTGCACAACCAGAAGCGAGGGCAGGATACATCAGAACATTCCCTGCCACGTCAGAACTTGATCGTTCGCAGTAGCCAGGCGATCTGTTCCTCTTCATTCTGACTGACTTTTCCAGCTTTGATCACGGAACGAATCCAGAAGAATCCTTTATAGCGATTGAAGTAGAGCATAGTGACGTGACCGCTGTCGGGGCCGGTCATAACAACACGGGGGCGGATGTCTTGGCGATGCAGCAATTCAAGAGCTGAGAGTTTCAGATTGTTAGATTCTTTTTCAAGAATGGAGTCATACAGATTTTTTGTAAGGATGGGACGGTAGTCTCCATAGTTGGCGTGCCAAAAAAGGTAGAAGTTATCATGCACCGCGTCAAAAAGTGCCAGTTGAAACAGGCCAGATGGGGAATTCTCATACTCCAACACAGCGGCGACGTCAACTGTCGTAACAGGCGACTTTTCTCTAAAACATGTAAGCGGTAAGGTGCCGGCGCAGCGGGCGAAAACGTCCGGGCTACTGCCAAAAGTATCAGCGTCCGGCTCAACATAGAAGTAATCGAGAAAGTACCCCTCCTTCAGTCGCACCTTGTCCAATACCTCGAAAAACCGATTTGGATCAAACATGCCTGCCGGATAGCTTTGCATCTGGCGCCTGCCGGAGGAAACCGCTTGTTCAATAACCGCATTATCCGGCTCCCGAGAAATGCTCTCGTGCAACTCTGCCAGCGCTCTTTGAATAGGATCGGCTTCAGCTTCCTCGATGAATAGTGTCTCCGGGGTAATATTGCTTACCGACTCAAGCGCCCCGCCACACAATCGGCATTCATAGATGCCACGGTTCTCCGCTCCACAAAACGGGCAGACAGCTAGGAACATGGATGTCATACATGACAAGCAGACGATATTATCGCTGGAAAGAAAGGTGGAAAGGCTTGTTTTCCCGCACTTAGGACACGGAATGCGATTCTGGTCTTCATCATCCGGTACAACTGGAGGAGGCGGCTCCGTAGTTTTTTGGGCTTCCTTGGTCACACCATTGGGAAAATCTCGCCAAGGGTCCAGGCAGGGAGGAGCGCTTGCAGAATTTACATCATCACCAGGCCAGACAATCCTAAATTCCTGTTGGTCACTGTCAGTATTCAATTCATCACACAACCGTCGCGAATGCTGCCCGCACGACGTTCTCACCGAAAATATACCGTCAATATGCCGGAGGAAAAATATCAGATAGCGGTTCAGTTCGTTATCGTCTATGCGGAGATCGCGGTCCTTTTCTGCAACAGTTCTCCGCAGGTATGCCAGCATAGTAGAGTGGTTACTTACCCCGCCATGATACGAACTACAGGCAGTGCTGTCAGCGAATGGCGGGACGGCTGCGAGCCAGGCACGGCGATCCACAATGAAGTGCTTCCTGATGCCGTAATCAAGTAGATTGAGGGCATACTGGCAGCAGAAAAACGCGGAGATGTCGTAGAACTTCCGGAATCGATATTCCAGCAGGCTCTCGCTGATCGTCGCACCGCACAAATGCCCACTGGCACCGGATTTACGGGGTTCAAACCCGAGGAATAGCGCGAGGTCAGGGAGATAGTGATGGTTTACGTAGTTTTCGATTGTAACTGCATCTTTAATTGTCATAGCAATATATTCCAATGAGTTTTAATTTTCAGGATCAATACTGCTATTTGCAGGTTCGACAACAGAATATTATTCAGGTTGCTGGAACTGGAGGCCGAAATAGATCAATCCGTTTCTGGAAATCACCTCAAAATATTGACGGCAAAAACTTCTAAAACACTTATAATCGCTTCATCTCGACATTCAATCCATTGACAATCGGCGTAGGTTCTTAGCTCGTTCTCCATATCAAACCAGGATGCAATTTCTTTATAACGCAGATTCTGTGGTAGTTTTTTATTGATATAAGGTCGTGCGAGATCTCGCTCCAATCTGTCTAAGTTACTATGTATCGCTAGACTCAAACGGCCTTGCCCAATTGCGGTTAACCATTCTGGTTTCCCAGAATAATCTGATTTTTGAAGCTGTATATACCACTCATTTATACGTATCACGGAATGAGACAGATTGTTTTCGTCTCGTATGAGCGACATAATTGCCTTTCGTCTCCCACCACCAAAATGAAAAACATAAATTTGACCGTTTTTTTCAATGACCGGCCAATGATCAGGAACAAACCCAAGATATGCCTTCACGGCATTAGGTTGTCCAGTTCCTTTCATCCACGTTTTTGTCATGTATCCCCAGGCAGCTTCAGGGGTATTGTTGGCAGCAACTCGTTTAACTTCGAGCTTGTTTTCACTCCATTTTCTAACATTCAGAAAGCGTCCTCCGACATTGAGAGCCTTTCCACCACCATACCTGATCCCTGTCGCAATGCTTTCACCTGTGTCCAAATCAACAACAGACGTACCTAATGCTCCTTCGATATTGGAATGGATGTCTCCACGGCCTGATTTGTCTTTCCAGGTATCATTCAAACGTATCCCAGATCCATCCTCGTGGAGCTCTTCCTGTTGTATCAGGGCATCAAGCAGAGTGCCAGCTTCAACATCAGGGACGCATTGATTCAGGAAGGAAATCAGCATTTGTCTACTACGACTCCTCTGGGGGCCTTGAAATATGAATGATGCGACTTGTTGTACAATGACCCCATAACACAGTCCGCTGTTTGTAAACCCCAAATCACCGATGCGAGCGGCCTCAATCATGGCTGCCTGAATGATGATTTCAGCCATATCGCCTGAACAGGTCATGACCCTGGTCTTATTGCTTCTTCTATTCCCGCGACCTATTCGCTGCAGCAATGAAGAAATATCTGGAGCAGGGCCATCCAGAGCAACAAGATCTACATCACCAATATCTACCCCGATCTCCAAAGTAGATGTCGCAAACAATACTACCTTATCAAACTCTCGAAGCTCTTCTTCAGCGTCTTCACGTACCCTTTTTGAAAGACTTCCGTGATGAGCGCATACTTTATAACCGAGAGATTCGAGCGGATCCCGCATTGTTGAACTCAGACCATCAACGCGCCTTCGAGAATTACAGAAAACAAGGATTTTCTCTGATTTCTGAAGTGTAGAGATATATGCAGGAAGTGCGAATTCAATGCTTGGGTATTGACATTCTACCGCGACAGTCTCAATTTCTCTGCCGCCAGGCGAGGAGACCAATAAACCATCTTCCCCGAGAAATTGAGATATAACCTTTGCGGGATCAGGGAGAGTGGCACTAAGTCCCACAACCTGTACGTTTTCAGTTTTGACCCAATCTTTGATGCCCTCGCGAAAACTACTCACGCCACTTGGGGCATGAAATCGTCGGCTTGAAAATTATCGGGGAAATCCCCAGATATTTTCTGAAAATATCTCATACTCTGCAAAATACGATCTTTGACAACGCCAAAAAGGTCCT
>CAINRC010000022.1 GCA_903852495.1 uncultured Geobacteraceae bacterium
CTTGTTAACCGGCGTCACCGCTTTGCCTGGTTTATCGCACAGTGGAGACGCCATGAGGGCAGTGTAAAAAGCCGAAGAGCAGCCATGCGGGGCTAAACTCCCGCAGGCCGCTTCCGATATCAGTCCGCACGTCCAGATGAACGAGGAGGAATACCGATGAAGATAAACTGTCTGTCCTGCGGCCACACTATTGACCTTGATGACGCCTACAGCGATTATGAAGGGCAGGTCAAGTGTTATACGTGCAGTGCCCTGCTGGAGATAAAACTGGAAGACTTCTGTATCAAGGCTGTCAGATTCGTCAAGACCACACGCGGAGCGGCTGAATAACCTGTAGCAGCGGGGCAGTCGCAGAAATACTTACCGATCAGAACAGCATAAAGGGGACGGCACTATGGACGGCAAGGAATTAAAAAACGGAAGAAAATATCTGTACGCCGTCATCCCGGCAACGGGGGAACAGGAGTACGGCAATATAGGCATCGACGGGGAGAAGGTATATCTCATTACGGATAATCAGGTTGCCGCAGTCGTCAGTGATTACGGTAGCGGGAAGATCCGCCCGGAGCGGCGCCACATCGCAGCGCACCAGGCCGTTCTGAAACGCCTTATGGAAGATGAAACACCGTTGCCGATCACATTCGGCGTCATGGCTGAAGGGGCTAAAGAGATCAAACGGATCCTGTCTCTCAACCGTAAAACGTTCACCGAGCAGCTGCACCGTGTCCATGGAAAAGTGGAGATGGGGCTGCGTGTCGCGTGGGATGTACCCAATATTTTTGAATATTTTGTCAACACCCATTCAGATCTTCGTGCCGCCAGAGATCAGTTCATGGGAAATAGTCGGGTGCCCAGCCAGGAAGACAAAATTGAGGTCGGTCGTCTTTTTGACCGGGTTCTCCAGGAAGACCGGGAAGAGCACTCCGACCGGGTGGAATCGATCCTGTCCCCCGCCTGTTTTGAAATCAAGCGGAACGTGCCCCGCACCGAGCGGGACGTTATGAACCTGGCCTGTCTGGTCAGCCGTGATGCGGTGGACAAGGATTTTGAGGCGGCTATATTTGAAGCGGCTCGCGGTTTCGACAACAACTTCTCTTTCGATTTTAACGGACCATGGGCGCCACATAATTTTGTGGACGTTGAGCTTCGTTTCTGAGGATGCCCCTGACGCCATCATCTGTCGCCACTGCCCTCGCGGAGAACAGTAATGTTCCTGGTTGATGACATTCTCATGTCGCCTGCGCGCGGCCTTTACTGGGTTTTTAAGGAGATCTGCCGCGCCGCCGAGGAAGACCAGGCGGGCGAGGCAGAGTCCATAACGACCAAACTCAGTGAGCTCTACATGATGCTGGAGACCGGGATAATGACTGAGGCGGAATTCGACGCCGAAGAAAAGATATTGCTCGATCGTCTTGATGTTATCAGGGGTGATGCCGGGGATGATGAGGAGGAGTAGGAAACCGGGCAGGTGACCGCTCCCCCGATGGGTTTGGTATAATTCCAATTCCAGTTCAAAGATGATCTCAAGGCGGCGAGGAGATCGGTGACGGAGGCGTACAGACCGTACGTTGAGGAGTCGATGACGGGCCAACGAAGAGAGGGCTTTGAAATGGAATTGGTATAACACGGGATACTGTATGAAATCCTCCGGTACGACTCCTTTTTTCTTATCAGAAGCGGGCCTCCGGCTTTTACTGTTCGGCGGCAAGGGGGGCGTGGGGAAAACCACGGCCTCGGCTGCCACCGCTCTGGAATGTGCTCATCGCTATCCGGAGAGCTCTCTGCTTCTCGTTTCAACCGATCCAGCCCACTCCCTTTTTGACAGCTTTGCCGGGGCAACCATCCCGACGAACCTCCAGATTCTGGAGTTGGATTCCCGTGCCTGTCTTCACGCCTTTCAAGAAAAAAACCGGCAGAGGTTAACCGAAATTGCTGCACGGGGAACGTTTCTCGACGCAGACGATATCAACCGTTTTCTGGAGCTGTCCCTTCCGGGAATGGATGAGCTCATGGCCTTTCTGGAGATCAGCCGCTGGGTCCGGGAACGTACCTATGACCGGATCATCATGGATACGGCTCCCACCGGACACACCCTGCGCCTCATGGAAATGCCGGACATGATCCGCAAATGGCTGGAGGCGCTGGACACGCTCCTGGCCAAACACAGGTACATGAAAAAGCTTTTCCGGGGGAGTTACGAGCAGGACGACCTTGACGGGTTTATCGGGGATCTGGCGACCTCCGTCAAAGAGATGGAAGCGCTGCTTAAAGACCATCAGCAATGCCGCTTTGTTCCGGTCATGCTGGCGGAACCGTTGAGCGTTGAAGAAACGCTGGATCTGATCCGGGAATTGCAGCACCTCCGCATCGGTGTTGCCGACGTGGTTATCAACCGTCTGTACCCGGAAAGTCCCTGCCCGATCTGCCGCAGTATTCATGACCGGCAGCAGGATGAACTGCCCCGCCTCTTCACGGATCCAGGGTTCGCCAAGCTCAGGTTCTGGGGCGTGCCGATGCATCCCGAGGAGATACGGGGGCTGGATTCACTCCGCACCTTCTGGGATGGGCTTGTTGAACTGTCCGCACCTTCCGGAGCACGTCCGCCACTAGTGCCGCCGACACCGGGACGCGTGGATGACCCCGCTCCTCTTCCGGCAGCTGAGATGGCGTTCCTCGTTTTTGCAGGCAAAGGGGGGGTTGGTAAAACGACCGTTGCATGTGCCACGGCACTGCATCTGGCCCGCACCGCACCGGGTAAACGGATCCTCCTTTTTTCGGCAGATCCCGCCCATTCCCTGGCCGACTGCCTTAATCTGCCGCTCGGCCCGCAACCGGTTCAGGTTGCGCCCGGTGTGTGGGCCATGGAAATGAACGCAACCGCCGATTTTGTAACCCTGAAGAATTTGTACCGGAAAGAGCTGGCACAGTTTTTTTCACAATTGATGCCGAATCTCGATCTGACCTTTGACCGCGAAGTTATGGAACGGATCATGGATCTGTCCCCCCCCGGCATCGACGAGTTAATGGCCCTGACAGCAGTGATGGACATTATGACTCTGGAAGGGTACGACCTGCTGGTTCTTGACGCCGCACCGACCGGGCATCTGATCAGGCTGCTGGAATTGCCGAACATTATTGAAGAATGGTTAAAGGTATTTTTCAGCCTGTTCCTGAAGTACCGGAACATCTTCCGGCTCCCCGGCGTTTCCGGTCGTCTGGTTCGGCTATCCAAAGATCTGAAGCGCCTGCGGGCTCTGCTTGGCGACCCGGCACGTACCGCCCTCTACGCCGTCAGCATCCTGACGGAGATGTCCTACGAGGAAACAAAGGATCTGGTCGCCGCCTGCGGTCGTCTGCACGTCCCTGTTTCCGGCCTGTTTTTGAATATGGCCACGCCGGACGGGGCGGACCCGCTCTGCAGCTCGGTATTTAAACGGGAATCCGCAGTGCGGAGTAAATTTGAGCAAAATTTTCCCGACATTAACCGGACGGTGGTGTATCGTCAGGGTGATCTCCGGGGAGACGAAAAACTTGGCGCTTTCGGGCAACTCCTGTTTCAGCAGACACACCGTGCGGCGCCAGGAAGTCCGGCTGTTTGTAATGTTTGATCACAGTGGTTACGGGGCGACCCGCATTGACGGAAAGTATGGTGCACCATGCATGATGAACTAACTGAAAGTGAACATATCAGCCTGTGCGAGGTCCTGGACCGGATTCTCAACAAAGGGGCCGTTATTGTCGGTGACGTCATGATTTCAGTGGCCGATATCGACCTTATCTACCTTGGCCTGCAGGTCATCCTGACCTCGGTGGAAACGGCGCGGCGCGAGGAGGGTCTGATCAAATGAACACGGAAACCGGTCCCGAAACATACCATCCATCAGGAACAGTTGTGGAATCCCCGGATTCGGGCGATTTTGCAAAAATAATGGCGGCGCAAAGCAGTCTTTCCCCCGCCCGGCGTTTGAACCTGGACGCCAATAAGACAAAAAATGCACTGGCCCAGCTGGTGCTGACCGTGGTGAAACTCCTTCATGAACTGCTGGAAAAACAGGCCATCCGCAGGATTGACGGTGGTGGGCTGACGGATGAGGAAATTGAACGCCTCGGTTTTACGTTGATGCGGCAGTCCGAGGAAATCACGAAAATTGCCCACGAATTCGGCCTCGAAGGTGACGATCTGAATCTGGACCTTGGACCTTTGGGGAAATTGTTGTAGCAGCTTAGTTTAGGATAACGGGAGAAAAAAATGGCAATCCAACGCGGTACGCAACATTCTCTGGGAAGTACGAATCTGGCGGACCTTCTCGAAAGAATTCTGGATAAAGGCATCGTTATCGCCGGCGATATACGCATCAATCTGGTGGACGTGGAACTGCTGACTATCCAGATCCGTCTTGTCATCTGTTCCGTCGACAAGGCAAAGGAGATGGGTATGGACTGGTGGGTCAATAACCCCTCCTTCTGCTCCGGCACAAAGAAACAGAATGCCCTGCCGGATGTGATGGAGCGGCTTGAAGAGCGGCTTGCCCGTATTGAAAGCTCCCTTGCTTCTGGGGTTACGGCCGGCACTCCGGCGAAGTAAGTGGAGCAGCGTTCATTCGCTGTTCACCGCTAGTTACGCTGAGTTTTGGGGAAATGCCTCGATCTGCTGGAGATTTTTGAATCTCACCCGGCGGGCGCTTGGCATGTTTTTGCTGAAGCATTTTACGCACAAAAAAGCCGCTCACCAGAATATTCTGGAAGCGGCTTTATTGTGAGTACTATAATTACCGGATCAAGGCTCGCTTTTCAGTATTCTTTCAAATCGCTCCTTGGAAAAACCGTACATTTTTTTCGAACCGATGACCAGTATCGGTACTCCTCCTCCACCAAGATCTATATAGCGCCGGTTGGCAGCACTGTCCTTTTCGATATCATACGCCGTAAAAGCGATCCCCCTGCTTTTCATATAGTTTTGCGCATCTCTACAATAGTGACACCAGTCAGTGACGTATATTTCAACAGTCTTTGCCGATTTAACCGGATCAGCCGCCGCAAAAGCGGTTGAAAGGTGGAGCGACAACAGACAAACAGCCACCAGAACCATACGTATCATACTAACCTCCTGTTCAATTTACTGTTTGAGACTGCGTGGGGCTCAAATAAAAATGTGGCTATGGCACTAACCGTAACCCCTTGATTTATTGTCGGGATGACAGGCATCTATTCAGGGCCCGCTTGGAAAGCGACAATCCTCCGATGGGAAGAACGGGCAGCGCACCTCTCTTGTACTGATAGAAAAACTTTCCGTAGCAAACTTGCAAGCAGCGGCAGAGATAAACCTGCTGGCATTTGCCGATGAGCTTGGTGGTGGGCTGTCGTTTGAAGGTGTTTTTATGTAGTGTACCATCAACCTCTTGCGAGCTTTTTTTGTACTCCTGGAACTTTTTGCTCTACATACGACCGCAAGACCGCATTAATTCGTGACTGGTAGCCTTTACCCGTCTTACGAAAATAATCCAGTATCTCCTTGTCCACTCGCATATTCAGCACAGCTTTAGGCAACGGCAACTCGAGTGTTGCACTCTCCCAGTCCATTACCATTCCAGCTTCATCCAAATCTAAAGCAACACTCGCTTCAACCTCAGCACTTG
Source organism: uncultured Geobacteraceae bacterium (assembly GCA_903852495.1). Lineage (GTDB taxonomy): Bacteria > Desulfobacterota > Desulfuromonadia > Geobacterales > Pseudopelobacteraceae > JACRCG01. Next base: position 5,637 of record CAINRC010000022.1, read on the forward strand.
TCATCCCAGCTGCCTTACCCCAGTTTGAAAGAGAGCCTTCCTGTTTGGTTAAGCTTATCAACTCTTCATCCGTGAATTTGACGATATGCTCTTTCCTCGCCATCGCGTGACCTCCTGAAAGATATGATACGTCGGTGATCTGTTCGCCATGTCCATACGACTGTGTAGAACCTCTCACCGATCATGGCGATAGAAACAAAGCGAGCCTCATTATTCTTAACAGCCGGAACATGCACAACGTTACGACTGTCGAAGATCAGCCGTGCATCCCGAAAGTCAAGACTGTGCTTTGAAAGGTTCTTTTCTCGTTTTGTTTCATCCCACTCGAACATGTCTAAAATATATACAGTTTGTATATACACGTCAAGACTAATAAATTCCATAGCCATCACTGTGCTGTCACACTACGACAGCAGGGCGGCTCACGGCTGCCCATATAATATGCGGGGTTTTAGGTAGCAATGGAACAATTGCCACCGGTGATCTGAAAGAGCCTTTTTCTTGGCTTCTTGGATTTGTTTCTTCTTCCGCCCATCCTTTTTTCTTCCTAATCCATTAAATTCATCCTCTTCTTCTGTTTTCTTCCTGTTTTTCAATACTTTTTCTTTTCGC
>CAINRC010000023.1 GCA_903852495.1 uncultured Geobacteraceae bacterium
AAAACTGAAGTCGGCGGACTGTTGTCACAACATTTTTAAAGTGCCACGTTTACTACATTTTCACGGAACCGCTAGCAAGAGCTACCGGTATGGCCCGAAACACCATCCGCACCTATCTGCGGCATGCTGAAACTTTGGGGTTTAGTGACACAACATCAGACGAACGATTGTCCGAGATCGCAGCATCAATCATCCGATCAGTACATGGAGATGAGGTAAAACATTCCGAGCCGGGTGCCTGTGCTCCATTGCTTCCACACCATGAACTGCTTTCCGGCTGGTTGGAGAATGACAAGCTGACCCTGACCAAAGCTCACATCAAGCTCGGGCGGATGGGGGTAGTGGTGACCTACAGCACCTTGTATCGCTATGCCCGTGAAGCGCTTGGCTTTGGCGGACAGAAGGTTACCGTGCGGATGGCCGACACGCTTCCTGGAGAAGTGGCGCAGGTTGACTTCGGCAAAATGGGAATGGTGTTCGACCCCGAGACCGGCAGAAGCCGGGTACTCCATGCTCTGATAGTAACTCTGGTGTTGAGCCGCCATCAGTACGTGTATCTCACCCATAGGCAGGATTTTCCTGCTTTGATCACCGGCATGGAGGAAGCTTGGGAATTCTTTGCCGGCGTCACACGGCGGGTCATTCTCGATAATATGAAGGTGGCGGTTCTCAAGGCGGACCGGTACGAACCCGTTTTTAACCGAACCTTTCAAGACTACTCACAACACCGGGGCTTCATCATCGACTCTACTGTAGTCCGTCATCCCGAAGGAAAAGGAACCGTTGAAAACCAGGTTCGCTATGTCCGCGAGAATTTTTTCAAGGGTGAGGAATTCAAAAATCGTGATCATGCTCAGCAGGAAGCAGTGAAATGGTGCCGTTCCATTGCCGGCCTGCGTATCCACGGCACCACCAGGAAGCGACCGTTTCTGGTCTTTGAACAGGAGGAGCAAAAGACACTGCTGCCACTGTCTGACGAGCGTTTCGATGTTCCTGCCTTTGCCTCATGTACCGTTCATCGCGATCACCACATCATGTTCAAGAAAGGAGGCTACTCACTGCCGACGAAGTATATCGGCAAGGAAGTCGATGTCAGAGGTGATTCCGCTCTCGTGCGGATTTACTACCAGAACCAGCTGATCAGAACTCATGGAAAAGTTGCCGCCGGCAAACGCTCCACGAACTTTGATGACTATCCCAAAGATAAGAGCGCCTATGCCATGCGGGATGTCGAGTACTACAAACGGAAAGCCGCCGAAAACGGGGAGAAGCAGGGTGAGTTTATGGCCACGATGCTGAGCGGTGATGTCCCCTGGGCTTTCATCCGCCAGGCACAGAAACTGCTCCGGATCAACGATAAATATGGCGCAGCCAGAGTAGAAGTTGCCTGCCAGCGGGCATTGGCATTCGGTCTTATGAATGTCAGTCGTGTTGAGGGGATCATCAAACAGGCACTGGATAAACAGCAGACACAGAGTAAACCGGCAGGAACAGTTACCCAGCTTTCATCAGCACGCTTCTGCAGACCTGCAGATTATTTCAGTCACAAGGAGAATGACCATGGAGACAACAACGGAATTGAAACAGCTTCTGAAGGCACTGCGCCTCTCTTCGCTACTGACCACCCTGCCTGAACGGGTGGCCTTTGCCAAGGGGAACAAGCTCACCCATCTGGAATTTATGGAGATGCTCTTCTCCGACGAAGTTGAAAGGAGAAATCAAGGAGCACTCACCCGTCGTCTGGAAGCAGCCAAGGTCGATCACGATCAGGTGCTGGAGCGCTTCGATTGGGAGGCAAAGATAACTCTCGACCGCGATCGGCTTAAAGCTCTCATAGGTCTTGATTGGATGGACCGCAAGGAAAACGTCATTTTTACCGGTCCGGTCGGCGTCGGAAAAACCTTCCTCGCCAACGCCATGGCCCATGCAGCCTGCCGCCGGAACAAAAATGTCGTTGTGATCAAGGCTGCCAAAATGTTCAAAGTTCTCTACGCCGCCCGCGCTGATAACTCTCTGGACCGGGAACTGCTTAAACTGATTTCTCCAAGCCTCCTGGTCATCGATGATTTCGGGTTGGAGCGACTGACACCGGAACAGGCGCATGACTTCTATGAAATAGTCAGCGAGCGGTACGAGCGGGGAGCGACCATTATCACTAGCAACCGGCACATATCAGAATGGGTGGCTCTATTTGATGATCAAATCATCGCAAACTCGGCACTGGACCGTCTGGCCCATAATGCACATCAAATGATAATCGAGGGAGAAAGCTACCGGAAAAAGAAGACGACCATCGGGAACAAACTATGATACGTTAACAACACAATTCAGCACGCCGTGCCTGGGTCAATGGGTTTGAAAACCAGGTGGGTCAATGATCGTGAAAAATGACACTTCGGGGAGAGCGAGGATTGAAACTTGTTCGCATGAATGCATTGGCTTAATCTCCGGGTAGCGCTCTCCCTTCGGGGAGAGCGAGGATTGA
>CAINRC010000024.1 GCA_903852495.1 uncultured Geobacteraceae bacterium
AATTGAGTCCAGTCACTCTATGTCAGTGTTTGAGTTGCCATATAGACCCCATGGTTTTTTCCGCCTGATCCAAGCTGGAATGACAAACAAAAAAAACACCAGCACAATCCCAAGTGAAATCTGCAATAAGATGCCGCCACTGAAGAAACTTTTTCCGTAGTAGTTGAGGATAGCAGTACCAGGTATCATACCTATCAGCGTATAGATGGCGAAGGAACGTAGGGGCATCCCTGTCAAGCCAACCCCATAACTTACGAGGGCAAACGAAAATACCGGGACAAGACGAGCAAGAAATACTATGTATGCAAGCTGACGCATGCCAGCTTGGTTACGAAAAGTGATATCCCGCCTAAACAGCCGGGTAATCGTCTTTTTGCTAAGATAACGAGCAAGGAGAAAACAGGCAATGGCCCCCGTCTCAGAACCCAGCAGAGAGTAAATGGTCCCCAGAAAAGGACCGAAGAGTAGGCCACCAGCAATATCAAGTGGGGCATTAGGTATCACGGCAACCACAATAGCAGTGACTCGGAGAAATATATAAATAAGGGGCGCCATCCATCCGGCCATTTTCAAAAAATATTCGATCCACCCAGGATCTACCAACACAGGTGGCGCTTCATACCAGAAGATAACGCCAACCAGCACCAGAAGTGCGATAACGATCACCGCCTTGACTACATAGATCAAGCTATTTGTGTCGGCTGGTCTCACTGCTAACTCACTCTCGATTTTCAGAAGACCTTTTTACAACTCATAAAATTTTTATTGTCATACTATACAACTATTATTTTTATATAAATGTGGAATCATTATGGATTTTTGTGTCAACTGATCCTGCTGGAGAGTGACGAGGAACCGCTGCTCTCGGGTTTGCTATGTGGAATGACCCTCTGAAAATCTAAGGAAATTATACGCACGAATACTGCTGGGAATGACATTGGCTGCGGAAAAAGTTCTGAGGGGTTTGATTGACAAAGGGTTTGTCAGAACATATTCAAAGCCGAATGACGACTCAGTCGTATTATCGGGTGAACACGCCGTGAAGACGATGATTCGGCTCAGTCTAAATTCAAATCCCAAAAAAGAGCCTGTGACGGTTAATCAATCACTGGCTCTTTTTTATTGATGCTTTTTTGCCGGACTTATGACCGGTTTCCCTTTCGCGGGTTCGGGAATAGTTCAGACGCTCGGCTCAGTCAATATCGAAAGTAGTACGACGGACTATTTAGCCGATACATATAAAATCCACATTTGCTCCATACTCACTTCTTATTCTGCTGCTATCAATGGACAACATCATCTGGTTGTTAATTCTATTTGACTGGGGTGTGAACAATGTTCAAAAAACGTAAAAGTATGGCTAAAATTGTAGTCGTATTTTGCATTTCAGGTTAGCCGCATTTGCCAGTACAGGCGTAGCTTCCACAAATCCTTATCAAACTGGCAGCACCAATCCTTATGCTCAGGTCAAGCAGGATTTCCAAAATCTGGGTAAAGCCGTGCAATCCGGAAATCTGTCGGATGATCCAAGGAATCAACAATGCCATCAGTTGCATTACTTAAAATAATCATGAATTCAAATAAAATATGGCGGTTTCAGTTGTCCATGGATAAATTTTCCGGCACCTTTATAAGCCTCAACCATCTGGACCAAGGGCAATGCAGTCAAATGACTCAATATGGAAAGAGTTTGCCAAATGCAAAGTAAAGCTGGATCAAGAACTTTCCTACGCCATCACCTATGTTCCCAGTGTTAAGAGCTTGAACCACAAAAATGTTACAATCAGCGGATTTATTTTACCTTTGGAATCAAAAAACAAATTCAGCCATTTTTTACTTAGTAAAAATGCCCCCACTTGTGCCTTTTGTCCACCCGGAGCACCCAACGAGGTAGTAGAGGTATTCTCCACCAAGCCGTTGATGTGGAAGGAAGATCTGATTACATTTTCAGGCACTCTCAACTTGGTGAATGACGGTAAAACCGGTGTGTTTTTTCAATTGAAGGATGCTGTTGAAAGGTAATGAACTAAATTCAGGATAAGAGAGTCACAATGAAGCTTCTACAGAAGACCGCATTCTTAGCCATTTGCCTTACACTAGTCTGTGCCTGCAAGAAAAAGGACGTGCCGGCATCATCTTCGATCAACAAAAAAATGATCGTTGTGACCACACTGTTTCCACTGTACGATTTTGCCCGGACTATTGGAGGCGACAAGGTTAGTGCCACTCTCCTTTTGCCTCCCGGTATGGAGGCACACAGCTTTGAACCAAAACCGGATGATGCCATCAGAGTCACTAATGCCGATATGTTTATCTTCACCAACGAATACATGGAACCGTGGGCGATTAACTTCGTTAAGGGGCTTAATACGGGGAATATTGCCCTTGTTGATTCGAGTAAAGGGATTATGTTTCTCAAGTCAGGCGTCGAGGAAGAACCGGAAAATCCGCATGAAAGCCACAACGGGAAAGAACACCATCACCATGCAGGCGGTATGGACCCTCATGTCTGGCTTGATTTCGCCAATGCCCAAACTATGATTGATAATATTGCTTCCGCTATGAGTGCCAAAGATCCCTCGAACAAGAATTACTACATCGTCAACGCCAATACTTATAAGTCGGAACTCAAAAAACTTGACGCTGAATACAAGGCTGGGCTGTCCTCATGCCGCAAAAGGGCATTCTTGCATGGTGGACACTATGCCTTTGGCTATCTTGCTCACCGCTACGGCTTACAGTATGAATCAGCATCTGCCGTTAACGCCGATTCCGAACCTTCGGCATCAAAGTTGGTTGCACTCATAAAGCAGGTAAAGGCAATCGGTTTGGAACACGTTTTCACCGAGGAACTGCTCTCACCTCGTGTGGCTGAAATGATTGCAAAGGACACCGGAGCATCAATCCTGTTGCTTCATGGTGCCCATAACATCAGTAAAGATGATTTTGAAAAGGGCGTTACGTTTATCTCACTAATGAAAAAGAATCTTATAAATCTGCAAACCGGCTTGCAATGTAGATAGAGGAAAATTGTGATTAATATAAATCCGCATAAGAGCGGTTAAAGGGTGGTGGATTAATGAAAACAGGTTTCATACGCATAGCAATTGTATTTATTTCCCTTTTAGCGATTGGTCTGCCCGGATATGCCGGGCAACTTGACGACTATTACTTGGCGGCATTCGAACAGCTACCAGGCAGCACACTTGAAAAAGCTGTCCTCATGCAAGTAGTGGAGACGGTCAGTCCTCACAGCGGTACACCACTAAGGCACGGACTCAGCCGGGACTGGAACAAGCTTGAACCCGCTACTCAGAAGGTGCTGGCAAAACAATTAGCCTTGCCGACATTATCAGGCACGCCAGCATCTTTATCGTCTTCAGGTGGTCATTTTACTATTCATTACACTACCAGCGGTGTGGATGCTCCAAACATAGCTAAAATCAATCAATACACCGGTCTTTCACTGACTAATGCCAGTGATTGGGCAAGTATCGTTGGGGATGCTTTCGAAACAGCCTATGCATTCTACCAGAATATTGGCTATCATATGCCCCCTACGAACCCCTATGACGTCTATTTGTCCAGTCTTTCTTCGGCGGGCGAATACGGAGTTACTCAAGACATTCAGAAAGTGCCATCATCCGGTTTTCCTTATGCTTCCAGTAGCTTTATAGAAGTTGATAAAGATTTTACCAACAGCATTTTTAAACCTCAGACCTACACGCCTTTACAAAGCCTGCAAATTACTTCGGCTCATGAGTTTCACCACGCTATTCAGTATGGTTACAATTACTATTTCGATATCTGGTACGCTGAGGCAACTTCAACATGGTTCGAAGATGAGGTTCACGACAGTGTAAACCAGAACTATGATTACATTTCTGGTTGGTTCAATAACAGCACCAGTCAGCTGAATTTGCAGCAAAGCGATCCAAACTTTGACAACCAAGCATACGGGCGTTGGATATTCAACCGCTACCTAGCAGAAAATCACACTACCACAGTCGTGCGTAGTATTTGGGAGAGACTCGCTGAAATCGCACCAATAGACGGACAAGATATTCCAATGGTACCGGTAGTGGATTCAGTGCTCTCCACTACATACAACAGCACACTTGGCTCTGACTTTTTCGGTTTTGCCAAGCGGGTTTATAAACGGGACTGGCAGAGCCATACGGGTGATATCAGTCTTATTGCGACTTATAGTCCGGTTTCCTCGTATTCCGTTTATCCCGTTAACACCAGCACGGCAACACCTTCTGTGACGCTTCCGCACTACTCCTTCGCCTACTATAAATTCACTCCTTCGGCAACGACGACCAATTTGACAATATCCTTGACCAAAACCAGCGGAATTCAAACAACAGTATTCAAAAAAGCCAGTGGGACAATTAGTGAGATCACCTCCAATACGGCTGGCACTACCTATACGGTAAGTGGCTTCAATAGCTTAAATCCGGCGACCGATGAAGTGATCCTGCTACTTGCTAACTCCAGTGATGCCGACAATCAGCAAGTTAATTTCAGCACAGATGGCTCGACTCCACCGGTAACAGATTCGACAGCCAGTAATACCAGTGGTGGCGGAAGCGGTTGTTTCATTGCCACAGCAGCTTACGGTAGCTATTTACATCCTCAAGTTCAGATACTGAGAAATTTTAGAGACCAGTACTTAATGACCAATCCTTCTGGTCGTGCCTTCGTGAAATGTTACTACCGATTGAGTCCACCTGTTGCCGAGTTCATTGGAAAACATGAGACACTCAGGACACTTGTGCGTCTGATGTTGACACCAATTGTCTACGCCGTTTTAAATCCAATTATTTGCTTCCTTATAATAGTCTGTTTTCTGGGGGAAAGCTGCCATATATACTTCCGCCGCTACAAGCGTTTTCGGTATCAGTGATTCCGACTAATTTGAGGATAATTATAAACTTGCTTGAAATGGTTATAAACTGCCATTTATTAACGTGTGAAGTAGTCTGTGTATTCTGAGTTTCTTGATCTAAGCTATTCGGATTTTTCCGCAAGCCATTCCACATAGGTGTTGAAAACCGCTAACTGTTTGAATATAGGCAAATAGCGGTTTTTGCTTAATCCCCGATATTACAGAGGATGTTTTCTCAACACCTTGTGGAATTGCTTGATTTTTCCGATGGGCTTTTTGGTTTTTAAAATATTACCCCAGGCATCGAACATAAATATTTACCGCCTCACTATCACCTACAATGATCTGAACACGTATCTATCACATTCCACGATCAGAGATGATTTTGCGTGGATCTTCAAGGATAGAAATTCAGGTAGACAATTTTGGTGATGTATGGAATACCCTCGATGTAAACAGGTGTTACAATCCGTCGATGTTAAAATACTACTAATCCGTTCGTTATTGTCACCAGCGAGCACCATCCGTTTAAAGGAGAATATATGGAAACGGAATCAAAAGAAATTAAGCCTGTCCCAGCAACAGAAACGCAGGATGATTACTACCGTTTCCATCTTCCGCACCTTCACCTATTTTCAGTTTTCGGTAACGATTGGTTCGCACTTAAAGCCGAGTCTTTTGCTCGGTTTTTTGGGACACCCGTATTCCTTGTTGCACAAACAGTAATTGTCGCTATATGGATTGGAATAAATGCTCTTGGCTATACCAAGTTCGATGTATATCCGTTTATTCTGCTCAATCTCGCTTTCAGTCTCCAGGCTGCCTATGCCGCACCGCTCATCTTGCTTGCCCAGACAAGGCAGGCTGACCGAGACAAGGCTCACGCCGATGCAGATGCACAGCATCGTGAAGCTCTTGCAATGGCGGCAGAACAACGCCAAACTTTGGCTGCACAGCAGTCTGAACAGGTATTAGAATTGTTGCAGCAGAATACGCAACTGACAGAACTTGTAAAAGACCTTAGTCAACGTATAGAGACACTGACCGTAGAGATGCACGGCAGAGTTTTCCAAGATGCTACGAAGTTATAGGAAGTTATAGGAAGTTATATGCTACCGTCCAATGGAACTGACAACAATTTTATGTTGCCACTGATTAACTCTCCAGATATACAAAACGGATACTTTCCGTATTGTAGGAGCGATTATGAAGAGAAAACGCAAAAATAATGCTACATCTCAATCTACCAAAACGGCAATTAAATTGTCGGAAATACTCTTGGACTTCGCCTGGAATTATGCCGTTAAAGACCAATCAGACCCTATGCAACGTCAGCATTTTATGAACGTTGCATGCACGGCTTGGAATATTTCTCTCCTGCCTGACGAAGTTCGCCAAAAAGCTATAACATCATTTATTGACAGTATGAGGTCAACCAGCGCGGGTCAAGCTGGCGACACAAATATGAAGGCTCTGGAAAATGACATTAATGCCCTTATTGTTTGGAAAAGGGATCATTATCCAAGTATCCGCAAGCTGGTGGTAAACGCAGAGCTTTATGGCGAAGGAACCAATGTCGGATGCAGGGCAACTTCTGTAGACTATGATTTAATGGTCAAAAACAAATTGGCGCAGTAAGTGAGGAGGTTTGGTGAAAAAGCCAGCCAAAACAAAACCAGAAAAGAAGAAGCCATCATGGAGCGATATCAAGAAGTCACTTTCCGAATACGACCGTCCAGCATTAATTGGACTGATTGCCGACCTCTATGCAGCCAGTTCAGAAAATAGAACCTTCCTTCATGCAAGATTTTCTACAGGTAGCGAATCGCTTAAACCGTACCTAAAAATAATCGAAAATGCTCTCTATCCAGATATGTACAAAAATAAACCTGTGCAAATTGCCAAGGCAAAAAAAGCCATCGCAGATTACAGCAAAGCAGCTGGCGAACCGATAGGGCTTCTCGAGCTGATGATATTCTTTGTTGAGACTGGAACCAGCTTCACCGTGAATTGTGGTGACATGTATGAGGAATTCTACCTTGCACTCGAAAGAATGTATGAAAAAGCACTCAACCTGTTGCTTACTATGGATGAGAAGATAATTGACGATTATTATGATCGTTTCGAAGACGTAGTATCTTCATCCGCTGATATCGGTTGGGGCTTTCACGATTTACTTGCGGAAATGTTCCATGACGCTTTTCCGGAAGATGATTAATACGTTATTCAGCCAGTTATAAAATCTCCAGAATGAGGAAATGACATGTTCACAACCAAGGAGAAAGCCAACCTAACCAAACTTCTCGACTGTGCAATTAACAAGGAAGAAGTTCTCTCAATTGATGGACTTCACGGATTTCTTTTCGGGTTAGCGATCTCCCCGGAAGCAATTCCGCCCAGTGAATGGCTACCGGGTATTTTTGGGAAAGAAATGTTCGAACTGGAAAGCGGGAAAAATGGTGACCGTTTACTAGACAGTTTATTCAGTGCGTACAACCTGATGGTCAGAGAGAACGAGGATGAAAATCTTGTGTTTCCGTATGACATAGGCAAAATGAAGGTTGACGACATTCAGCGAATACAAGAATGGTCACATGGATTCATAACTGCAACTCAGCGTTGTCCGGTTAGGTTATTGCAGTGTTCTTTGAATATAAAAAGTTAAAAAATCGCCGCCAGTCTGCATTTTTTTCTTGACATTGGTGGAAAAGTCGGGAGTCCGCCCTCGTAACTATCTAATATTATTGGAGTTA
>CAINRC010000025.1 GCA_903852495.1 uncultured Geobacteraceae bacterium
GCAAATGTACCCATTTTCGAAGAAAACACAAACTCTCAAGATTTCAAAGAACAAAAAATATTGAGTGGGATCGCTATCGCTCTCCCACGACATCACAACAAATAAAGGCCAGCCCGAACGGAAACAGAACTGTTCGCACCCGTACGAAAGTTAGTCAAATAGGACGCGCCCACGCCAGCAGTCGCAGGGCCACCCCAATAGTAGAACGCAAGCGGCGCCATGTTGTCTACGATATACGGTATATAGTAGTCATTACCCATGGCCGTTGTTCCTGCTCCGGAACCGTTTTTGTCTTTACAGAGCAGTGCTGCTGAAAGTTTGTAAGCATCTAGCGTGCGGTTGGTCTCGCCACTGAATACCTGGTTATTTCCTGATCCTAACTTCTGCACATAAGATCCGCAGAAATCCGGAAACACTTCATCAAACATGGCGGCTACCCCGGTAGCTCCCCAGTGATCGGTTGCCCCTGAAACCCCTGAGGTGATGTCTTTCACGTCAATGGATTCCTTAAGAACATAGAACTTTCCGGTTGTGGAACTGAGGCCAGAAGAATAATCTGCAGTTAATGCAGATGTATCTACGTATGCCCCTGCCTGGTTTTTGATCTTGAAGGTATTACCTGAAAGATCACTGATGGTAAATAACTTGTCTTTGAGCAGTGTAGCCCATTCCCCTGTTAAGCTTCCGGTGATTAAGACAGGCCGGCCATGGGCATAGTTCGATTTTGAAGCTGCCACATTGGTGACGGTAACGGTACACTGAGCTGCACGATCGATGGAGGCGATGGCCTGAGCGCTCTCTGCAATGCAGGTAAGGCCCATGAGGAACATATACTGGTTCCCATTGATATCGCAAATCCCTGAATTCTGGCCATTGTGCGTTGTTTTTGCAAACACACTTCCACTGCCTGCTTTGCGGGCCTCATTCCTTGCACCCCAGTAAGCATCATCACAGGCGGTAAAAGTTAACGCAGAATCATTGTAATCCGCTCCATAATTATTGTTCCCCTTCGGGGCGTAAGGAGAAACCCCGTTCCATGCACAATAATTCGTACCAACCGCTGCCACCTGGTGTGCCTTGGAGAGGATCCACAGGATCTGTCTTTCAAACACGGTCCATACATGGTACTGACTTCCGCGGCTTTTTACCGCATCGATGCCGCCATAGTAGGCATTGGCCGGGGTTTGAGTATTGGCCCTGCAGTTTGAAAAAGCACCGGCATAGAGGTTATCCGACCCGGCCAAACACCGCTTCATTGCACCATCTGACGACAGAGGGTTCCCGTTTTTGATGGAAGAAAAAATACCATTTCCGGCAAGGCTACCTGAGGCATCAAGTACTGCAGCTGTGATCCCTGTCAGGGATGCGCTGTATTTATCCAGGAACAATCCGCGTTTGATCAACCCTCCGTTGACAAATCCCCTGGGAAGGAAATAACCAGCAGCATTAGCCGTAGCTTCATCAGCATAATCGCCTCCCGGTTTTGTTGTAACAACATTATCGGACCCGATCTTGGCCCAGAAATACGGGATCCATACAATCACCGAGCTGTCATGCGTGACATAATAGTTCCCGTAATTGTCTGAAGTGATATCGAAGGTCCCGTTCATTGAACGGATCTCTTTTCCGCTATTGGCCACATTGTATACGGCCAGCAGATCCGGAGGACAAATTCCAACTCCATATCCC
>CAINRC010000026.1 GCA_903852495.1 uncultured Geobacteraceae bacterium
GCCGGGGCAGTTACTGCGGGAGTTGCGCCAGGAGCTACCGGGGCTTTCTTCGGCTCTTCAGCAAAGGCGGCTGCGGCAACGGTGAGAACTAAACTTGCGGCTATAATGATATTCTTAAAAGTCATGTCGTATCCTCCTTTATTAAAGATGAAGTTCGTCGATAAGTTCTTTGGTCAACCGGTCAAAGTCCTTGTTGGCCACGTGAGCGTAGTATAGAGCCAGTGCCCATGAAACAAAAAACTGGGAAAGAGCAAATACGTACCCGAAGTTGATGACACCGATCATTTTGATCTTGAACAGACCAGGTGCATAGGCTGCTCCGATGGGAAGCAGGAAGTAATACGCACTGGAGAAGATCCACCAACCGAACAGAAACGCCTGTTTTTTGTGATGGAGTTCAATGAACTTCGGATTCTTTGCTATTGCAGCCCAATCATACTTTTTTTCTGCCATTAGTTACTCCTTTCGTTATTCTAGAGGATTTACTTCAACGCTTCTGCGGACGCCATCTCCTTTCATTTATTAGCTTTCAGTGGTTCAACCTCAATATCATAATTTGTTCTAGTCACTAGACCCACGTTTATTTTATGAAAAACGGCAGCCGTTTACCGGCGGGGAGAATACAACTGTCTAAAACGAGAAATTTGTAAAAAATAAAATTTATATTTGATTAGAACAAAACTGGTTGATAAAAAAACCGCATATCTGATAAAAATCTTAAAAAACAAATAGTTACAAAATGTATACGAAGACTCGATGCGGGCATACCGCCCAATGTAGGGCATACATACCATTATTAAATTGAAAATAGCAACACAAAAATAATCAATATTTAAACTATGTTCTATTATTTTAAAATGGCTGTGGATTTTATCATCGATGTTTTGATCTGTCGGGCACTCTCCCGTCGATAGATCCGCCGGGAATATGGCTTTACGCGGTAAGTTGTTTCGGGGGCGGGAAGTTGATGTGCTAGCTCATAATTGGCTAAGGCACAAAAAAACGGATAAAATATATTGACATTATTCAGGTAGTGAGGTAGAAAGGCTTTCTTTTTGAGCCGCTAGCTCAGTCGGTAGAGCACCTGACTTTTAATCAGGTGGTCGTTGGTTCGACCCCAACGCGGCTCACCAAACATTCAAGGCACTTACGTTAATTCGTGAGTGCCTTTTTTGTTTGGTTGTGCTGAATCAGACTAATATGCTGCTGCATTCCCCGAAAAATGGCTGTCTGCAGTCAAGAGCTGTATGGCAGAGAGCTTTTTTTTCAAAAGGTCCAATTCCAGTGTAAGCCGCTCATTTTCACGGTTAAGGTGCTTGACTATATCCGTTTCAAGGGTCTTGACCTCCGCCCTTGGAAATGCGTCCTGAAGGTTGGTAGTATACAGTTGTACCCACTTGTAGAGCGAGTTGTGATGCACGCCTAAGTCTGAGGCTATCTTTGCAACACTATAGTTGCTGTTGGCTGCCAATTTAGCAGCTGTAATCTTATACTCCAGGGTATATCGTTTTTTTCTTGTTTCCACTGGTACTCTCCTTGTTCAACTGAAGTAACTTTGGTCATATCTAATGTATGCAGGCACTCAGTAAGTATTACCCATGTAATTACTGGTAGTGCTATTCAAGTAGCGCGCCAATAGTACGTATGTTTTTTGTTTGCAATATAAGCAGTTTAGTTAAATGAATCGCTGCGGATTTGTCTCAATGTGATAAAATGTCTCATATTGAGACAAATGAGGGGCCGAGTGGGCTAGAAAATAATAGTGGTGTACTCTTAAATATAATCCTGCAAATGAACCATATTACGGGTAGTCTCAAATGGTTATTGCCGCAAATAGACATTAATTTACAAATGATCGAGGCCTTACAGCTAATAGACCGACAGGACCATTCTACTTAACTGTCAGTCTACTTTAGTTGTTTCTTCAGAGGCGGGATGATACCATTAATATGTTGATTGAATCAGAAATAAAGGAATACAACTGCCAAAACGTAGTTCAGGGGAAACTGAGCCCACCAAACAGGAGGAAACACCCGTGTACCAAGCAAAAGCCTATTCTGTTGCCAGTGCAGCATCACCATTTACATCCGCCACCATCCAGCGCCGTGAAGCAACCGAGCGTGACGTCCAGATCGAAATCCTGTTCTGCGGTGTCTGCCACTCCGACCTTCACACCGCCCGCGACGAATGGAGCAGCGTCATGCCGACCACCTACCCCTGCGTTCCCGGCCATGAGATTGTCGGTCGTGTCACCAGGGTCGGTGCCTCGGTAACCAAATTCAAAAAAGACGATCTGGTGGGTGTCGGCTGCATGGTCGATTCTGACCATACCTGCCCGAACTGCCACGATGGCTTTGAGCAGTTCTGCCCAGGCTCAACCTTTACCTACAACTCCCCGGACAAGCATCTGGGCGGCGTTACCTACGGCGGCTATTCCGAAAGTATAGTCGTCGACGAACGCTTTGTGCTGAGTGTCCCCGTCAACCTCAATCTGGCCGGGGTTGCGCCGCTGCTCTGCGCCGGCATAACGACCTACTCCCCCATTCGTCGCTGGGGCGATCTTACGGGCAAAAAAGTGGGTATTGTCGGTCTCGGCGGCCTCGGGCACATGGGGGTCAAGTTTGCCCGTGCCTTCGGCGCACACGTAGTGGTCTTTACAACCTCCCCAAATAAGAAAGAAGATGCAATCCGCCTGGGTGCCCACGAGGTTATTATTTCCACCAATGCCGAAGAGATGCGGGCTCACGCAGGGACGTTCAATTTCATCCTCGACACCATCGCCGCCGATCACGACATCAACTCCTACATCAACATGCTTGGCCGTGACGGTAACATTACTCTGGTCGGTGCACCGGAAACCCCGCTCCAGGTTTCTGCCTTCGCGTTGCTGTTCGGTCGTAAAAGCCTTTCCGGCTCTCTTATCGGCGGCATTGCCGAAACCCAGGAAATGCTGGATTTCTGTGCCGAGCATAGCATCACATCCGATGTCGAAGTTATTCCGATCCAGAAGATCAACGAAGCGTACGATAGACTGCTCAAATCCGATGTGAAGTACCGGTTCTCCATCGACATGGCGTCCTTAAAAGCGGAGTAATCTCAATTCATTATCTGATTAGCACTGAACTTCCGCTGTTCAAGTTCCTCCCCCTTCAAGGGGAGGGAGATATGATGTGGCGGGAGATCAGTACTAATCAGAATTCATTGTTGGTACTACAGCGGTCAATGGAGTTACAGCCAACGGTGCAGACAAAAAGCAGGGAGGTATATATGCAGAGAGTAACGAAGTTGTTTCTTCTTTTGTTTCTACTGTCAGTTCCGGTTACGAACACGTTCTCTGAAGTACCGGCGGTCAGCGTACGCAGTGAGCTTTCCGGAGAACGGCAGACTACCGACACCGTATTCATGGTCTCCCCTGACGATTTTGCCTTTAACCAGGAAACGGCACAAAGCAATGTTTTTCAAAAGCGTTCCGCCGAAACTGTGCTGCTGCAGAAACGGGCCATGGCTGAATTTCGCGGTATGGTGAAAAAACTGAAAGCATCCGGCGTCCGCGTCATCACTCTCGCCAGTCGCAGGGATACAAAGACCCCTGATGCGGTATTCCCGAACAACTGGTTTTCCGTGCACAAGGGGGGTAATGGCGAAAGAGTTGTCGCCGGATATCCCATGCTTGCACCCAACCGCAGGGCGGAAAGACGGGTTGATGAGCTTACGGGTAAACTTCGTGAGAATGGTATTGCGGTAAGCAAAACCATTGATTTCAGCCGGCATGAAGCGGAGGGCAAATTTTTAGAGGGGACAGGGAGCATGGTGCTTGACCGCACCCATCACATTGCATACGCCTCGCTCTCTCCCCGCACTGACCGGAGTGTCCTCGCTGATTTTGCTGACAAACTGGGATATCGTCCGGTAACCTTCAGTAGTTACGACTCCACCGGCAGCCTCATCTATCATACCAATGTCATGATGAGTGTTGGAGAGCGTTTCGCGGTGGTCTGTACCGATGCGATCAGGGACGAGCAGGAACGGGCAGCGGTTTTGAAGGAGTTGGAGCAGTCCGGGAAAACGGTCATAACCATTACACTGGACCAGGTGCGCTTCATGTGCGGCAATATCCTTGAACTGCGTGCCAAAGGTAAGAGGATCATCGTCCTGTCCAAAACGGCCTACGAACATTTCACGCCACAGCAGAAAAAAATTCTTGGCGGTTTTGGTTCTCTTCTGCCGGTGGATATCACTACAATTGAGACCACTGGCGGCGGCAGTGCGCGCTGTATGCTGGGAGAGGTGTTTTAGCGAATATCAAAGGAGGGTTAACCATGCAGAAGAAAGCTGATGATTCCATGAAAGTCATGACAGTGTGCAACCGGGCAATAGCGGTGCTGTCCGCCCTGCTGTTCAGCCTGGCCGCCGGGTCTGCCGTTTCCGCAGAAATCCCGGGGGAGTGCCAGAGTGCCGTTAGCTCACAGATGCTCACCCCCGGCATGGTGGGGAGCAGTGCCGAGTGGCTGGACGCGAAAACCGTTGTGGTACATACCCCGGGGGATGAAATATTTTTCGGTCTGGCGCACCCTGCTGCGGCGCTGTTTGAACGCCCCTTTTCAATGGAAGGGGCACGCAGCGAACACAGCAGCTTCATTTGTCAGATGGCGAACAGCGGCGTCAAGGTGTTCCGGCTGGTGGATATTCTGCTCGCCGGAACCATGGATGACAAAACCGGAGCGGCCAGGCCGGGTCCGGAATTGAACGGACTGCGCGCCCTTGCCCTTGAATCTCTGCGCTATGATACAAAAGCGCTCTCCAAGAAAATGGCTGCCGCCCAGGCTGCGTATAAAAAGGACGTTATCGACAAGCTCCATCCGAAGGAACTGGTTTCCATCATCATGCAGCAGCCAAAAATTTCCATCCAGTCCACCAAAGGGCATAACACCGGTCTCAAGGCGGTGTATACCGCCGATCCGGTCATGAATCTCTACTTCATGCGCGACCAGGTGATTACCACGTCAAAAGGAATGGTGATCGGCCATTTCAATGCCTCGCAGCGGGAACTGGAAACGAAGATAGTCCGGTTTGCCTATAAAAAGCTTGGCATAACGCCGGTCTTCGAGGTGAGCGGCACGGCCCGTCTGGAAGGGGGTGACTTTATTCCGGCCGGCGACACCGCCCTCATCGGGCAGGGGCTGCGTACCAATGCCGAAGCGGTCCGTCAGATGCTGAAGGGTGATGTGTTCGGGACAAAGCGGGTGGCTGTGGTCAAGGACGCCTGGAAGAATCAGGACCAGATGCATCTGGACACCTATTTCAATATTATAGACCGGCACCTGGCGGTAATTGTTGAGGAACGGATCGACCAGCGCGACGCTTCCGGGAAGATCGTCAAGGCATCCGACCCTGCGAAAAAATCACTGGTGGATCTATATGAAATGAAAGATGGACAGTACGTTAAAACCGTCAGCGATATGCCATTCCAGAAATTTCTTGAAGACGATCTGAAGATACAGCTGATTCCGGTGAGTAATGCCGATCAGCTTAAGTATGGGATCAATTTTGTCTCCGTTGCGGCAAAGAAAATTCTGGCTATAGACGGCGTCAGTAGTGCCTACAAAGAGCGTCTGGCCGCCGAAGGGGTGAATGCGACCTGGATGAACTTTTCCAATCTGACCGGCGGCTATGGTGCCGCCCACTGCACAACCCAGGTGATCCGGAGGGAGTAGAACACAGACGGAACGGGGACGGATTGTTTCGGTATAAACAGAACGGGCAGAGCCTTTAGCGGCCACTGCCCGTTTTTTTGTGCTTCGGCAAACTTTCGGCATTACCTCCCCATCATGCTAACCCCGTTCATCATCCCTCTGAAGGCGGTTGACATATTTCTGTACGGCATTCCTGCACCTGTTGCCGGCATGGCGGACAGTGTTGTGGTCATGGTTGCCATGAGGTCTGTCATGGCAGCGTTCCGCACCTTTACCGACGACATATTGCTGAAGATCGTCCCCATCATGCCGCGATAGCGGTTTACATCAACCACAGTGGTTGAGCCGCTTGCGGCCATGACCTGGGGCATCTGGCCCCCCATCAGGCGTGCCATGTTCTGGGCGGCACTGTGCATGGCGGTGTTGTTGACGGCCATGTAGTCGGCCATTACATTGGTTCCGACCGGCATCCCCAGTTTGATTCGTAATGCTTCCATCGCCAGCGGCGTGCTGCCGTAGGTTCCGGTTTCCATCATTTCACGGATCTGCGTTGACATCGGGCTGATGAAATTACTGTTGACCGCGCCGGTAACACTTCCTTTCGGCATACTGAGGACATAGCTGCTTGTCACCGCCGTGCCGGTATCATTGTCGATAGTTGCCCCCTTGGTAGCCAGCGCAAGGATCGGATACCTGCCCACATCTGCCGGGTCAATATTCAATATGTATGCGCCGTTTGTGTCAGTCACCGCAGACGGTTCATCACTGTCCAGCTGATAGTTTCCGTTCTTGTCGAGGAACACGGTGGCGTTGGCGAGATAGCCGTCAGCAACCTTGCCGGGGATTGCGGTGGTGGTGTTTGTGCCGCTGCTGCCGCAGCCGGCGATAATGCCGACTGAAACCAGCGTCATTGCGGCCAGTATTCTTACGTTCATGGTGGAGCTCCTTTGCCCAGGTGATTTCGTTCATAGCGTAGTGATAGCACGTGCCATGCCAAGATATAACCCGCCGGTATCATGCATATTTGTGCAGTAGCTCTCGCCTGGCTAGAGAATATTCGACAGAGGGCGTGGCATATTCTTCAATTTTCCTTACATCAATCTTCAGGTCATTATCTGTATCGGCCCGCTGTACAAATAACAAACCCCGGCTATAATTAATTACCTGATTAGTACTGATCTCCCCCCACATCATATCTCCCTCCCCTTCAAGGGGAGGGCTGGGGTGGGGATGGGCTAATACCGGTGCTAAAAGGCCCCCATCCCCCTCCTGACCTCCGCCTTGAAGGGGGAGAAACTTGAACAGCGGAAGATCAGTGCTAATCAGAATTATTTACGATGTGTAACGGCACGCATTTGGCAAGTGTTGCTAATACACGCCAGGATGTCAACTTATGGAGGAAACCATTCATGAATACAGAAAATAACAACAAGAAATGTATCAAAATACTGCATCTCGAAGATTCGCCACACGATGCCGAAATTATCCGGGAACGGCTGATGGACTCCGGTTTTTCGCTCCATCTGGACTGGGTAACCAGCGAGCAGGAATTCTCTGCTTTTCTGCAAAGCGGCGGCTACGATCTCGTCCTGGTCGACTATCTCCTGCCAAGTTTTGACGGTATGGCGGCGCTCCGACTGACGCAATCGTTTTGTCCCGGTGTGCCGTTTATCTGTGTCTCCGGTGCCATCGGAGAAGAAAGGGCCGTGGAACTGCTCAAGCTGGGCGCCACTGATTTTGTGCCGAAGAGCCGGCTTGAAAAGCTCCCCCTGGCGATGCAGCGGGCACTGGATGAGGTGGAAGAGCGCGCAGCGCGCCGGCAGGCAGAGGAAGCGCTTGAACAGCTGAACGCATCACTGGAAGCGCGTGTTGTTGAGATGGTTACTGACCTCCGCCGTAAAGACCAGATACTGATCCAGCAGAGTCGACTGGCAGCCATGGGTGAAATTATCTGCACCATTGCCCACCACTGGCGTCAGCCTCTCAACAATATAGGGCTGATCATACAGAGCATACAGTTGGATTATAACTCCGGCACACTCACCCCTGAAGAGATGGACAGCAGCATTAACGATCTGTTGGGAGAGCTCTTGAAAATGTCTCACACTATTGATGACTTCAATAATTCTTTTCAGAAAGATACGGAGAAACAACTCTTCTTCCTCAACAAAGTTGTCAATCGCGCCCTGTCGTTAGTCTCCCCGATTCTGAGCAGCCACAACATTCAGGTCGAAATTGAAGCTGGCGATGAAGTGACAGCTATCGGTAATGAAAATGAATATTTACAGGTACTGCTCAATATCATCACTAATGCCCGTGAGGC
This sequence comes from uncultured Geobacteraceae bacterium, assembly GCA_903852495.1. Taxonomy (GTDB): domain Bacteria; phylum Desulfobacterota; class Desulfuromonadia; order Geobacterales; family Pseudopelobacteraceae; genus JACRCG01. The sequence goes on from CAINRC010000026.1 coordinate 8,017, forward strand.
GGGGATCGAACACAACATTACCACCCCCCGCATCTTCATTCGCATAGCCCGGGAGAATGAACGATCTGTGCTGTATATCCGGGATAATTGCGGCGGCATTCCCGAAGACATCGTGCCAAAAATATTTGATCCCTATTTCAGCACCCGTGGTCCGGCCAGCGGAACAGGCCTGGGGCTGTACATATCCAAGGTGATTATTGAACAGAACATGGCCGGGCACCTGACCGCCGGCAATGTGGGAGATGGCGCGGAGTTCCGGATTGAGGTGTAACAATCCCTGACTCGTGACGATGTATTTTATTCAATCTAAAGGGCCGCTCCCGTGATCTCAGAAAAAAAAATAACGCAGTTCAGCATTCCAGGCGAGATTCCCCGCTTGATAACGGCTATGGTAATACCGCTTGCAGCGTTCATGCTGCAATGGATTTTCTGGAATAATTTTAAACCGTTCGCCTGGACTTTCTTTTATCCCGCAGTCTTCTTTAGCGCCTGGATCGGCGGCTTGCGGTGCGGACTGGCGTCTATTGCATTCTCCACGCTGGTAATCTGGTGGTTTTTCATTCCCAACCGATACACATTCATTATTGAGCAACCGGCATATGCCTTCACAATGGCAGTTTTTACCGGTATGGGAGTGCTGTTTTCCTTCACTTTTGAGCGGCTGCGCAAGGCCAACCAACTGGCGGCCGATGCATATGCAGCCGCCAGCTCCGCCAAGGACCATCTGGAGGAGCGGGTCATCGAGCGGTCGGCCGAATTGCTGAAGGCCATTACTGCCCTGCAGGAAAGTGAACAGGAGTTTCGTACTCTGGCCGAGTCCATGCCGCAGATCGTCTGGATTACCCGACCTGATGGCTGGACTACCTATGTCAATCAACACTGGATAGATTACACCGGGATGACCCTGGAGGAGAGTTGCGGTCATGGCTGGAACACCCCCTTCCATTCCGATGACCGGCAAATGGCATGGGATGCCTGGCAGCACGCAACGGCAACCGCTGGAATCTATTCACTTGAATGCCGGCTGCGCCGTTTTGATGGCGTCTACCGCTGGTGGCTGATCCGAGGTGTTCCCGTGCGCGACTCAGAGGGAAATATCCTGAAATGGTTCGGCACCTGCACCTACATTGAAAGCATAAAACAGGCAGAGGAGGCTCTGCGGGAAAACGAGGAGCATCTGCGGCTCTTCATCGAACACGCGCCGGTTTCTCTGGCGATGTTTGATCGGAATATGTGTTACGTGCAGGTGAGCCGTGGTTGGTTGCAAGACTATGGTCTCGGCGAGCGGGACGTCAGGGGGCTTTCGCACTATGAGATTTTCCCGGAAATCCAGGACAAGTGGAAGGATGTGCATCGCCGCGGGTTGGCCGGCGCAGTCGTGCGGGCGGAAGCCGACCTCTTTGAAAGGGCCAACGGTTCGAAACAGTGGGTACGATGGGAAGTACGGCCGTGGCTCGATGCCAAAGGAGAGATCGGAGGCATCGTGATCTTCTCGGAAGACATCACCGAGCGCAAAAATATGGAAATAAATATCAGTAATCTTAACCGTACCCAGGCCATGCGGAGCAGCGTCAGTCAATTAATTGTCCGTATGCTAAAGCCGCAAGAGTTGTTTGAGGCAATTTGCCATATCGCTGTGGACATTGGTGAGTTCCGCATGGCGTGGATCGGCTTGCTGGATACGCAGACAAAGCACGTGACACCGGTCGCACATGCCGGTGTGGTTGATGATTACCTGGAAAAGCTGAACATATCCCTGGATGACAGCGAGAGAGGCCGCGGACCTACCGTTGCTGCCATGCTAACCGGTCAGCACATTGTGGTTAACAACATCGCCAATGACCCGTACATGGTCCCCTGGCAAACGCATGCCCTGCGGCTGGGGTATCGTGCTGCGGCAATTTTCCCGTTCATTGTGGGGGGAGAGGTCTGCGGCTCGTTGGCACTGTATGCCAGTGAACCTGGTTTTTTTATTGATGACGAACTGAAGCTGCTGGCTGAGTTGGCTGCTGACATCACCTTTGCGTTGGAATTTGCCGAGCATGATGCAAAACGCAAGCTGGCCGAAGAATCACTCCGCAGGCTCAACGAAGAACTTGAACAGCGGGTGATCGATCGCACTACGCAATTGGAGGCAGCCAACAAGGAACTGGAGGCGTTTTCCTACTCGGTGTCCCACGACCTGCGAGCCCCTCTCAGGCATATCGACGGCTATGTGGATCTGCTGGTCTCCCGCTGCCGTGATGGCTTGAGCGAACAGGGGCTGCACTATGTAGACACCATTGCCGATTCCGCCCGCCAGATGGGAATGCTGATCGACGATCTGCTCCAGTTCTCCCGGACCGGACGGACCGAGGTGCATCGGGTACGCGTGGATATAAACAAGATGATTGAGGAACTGCTGCCCGCTATAAAGGAGCGCTGCTCGGGACGGGTCATCGAATGGGACATTGCCGATCTGCCTTCCGTGAGCGGTGATTACTCCCTGCTCCGCCAGGTATGGGCCAACCTGCTGGGGAATGCCGTTAAATATACCAGTACCAAAGAGTGCGCCCGGATCGAGATCACCGCCCGCGAGGAAAACGGTGAAGTCATCTTCGTTGTGGCTGATAACGGGGTCGGCTTCGATATGAAGTACGTCGGTAAACTGTTTGGCGTGTTTCAGCGCCTGCACTCGCAGGAGGAGTTTGAGGGCACCGGAATCGGTCTGGTCACCGTGCAGCGTATTGTCAACCGTCATGGCGGGCGGGTCTGGGCCGAGGCGAAGCTTGGCCAAGGGGCGACGTTCTTCTTCACAATACCCAAAGAACAGGAGAACATTCCATGTCAAAATTGAGGCCCATCCTGCTGGCAGAAGACAACCCCAGAGAGGCCGAGCTGATCCTTGAGGCTCTGGCCGATAATAATCTGGCCGACCGGGTCGTGCATGCGAGAGACGGGGTGGAGGTGATGGAATATCTCCGCTGTGAAGGGAAATACGGCAGCAGCAGGCCTGGTAGTCCGGCAGTGGTATTTCTCGACATCAAGATGCCGCGCATGGACGGCATCGAGGTGTTGCGGGCTATCCGTGCCGACCCGGCACTAAAAAAAATACCGGTGGTGATGCTCACCTCTTCAAAGGAAGAACAGGATCTGATCCGGAGCTACGAGTTGGGGATCAATGCCTATGTTGTAAAGCCGGTCAAATTTGCCGAATTTGTCATGGTGGTCAAGCAGCTCGGCGTTTTCTGGGCCCTGCTTAACGAGCTGCCGCCGGAGAGAGCTGCCTCCAATGGGTACTGATATAGATAGCGGGAAATCTCTGCGGATCCTGCACGGGGGGATGGCTCCAGGGTTGACTTTAATCGGCAGAGGGTATATACCGTGACGCACCAAATAGCTGGTACACGATAATACTAAACCACTCGCGAGGGTGGGACGGAAAGCCATAGGGTCTTACTGAGACAGCCGGGATGCCGAAATATCACTATATTTCGACATCCCGGTTTTTTTTGTGGCTAAAGAGTCGGGGCGAGGAGAATGCCATGTGTAATAAAATGTGTTCTTTTCTGAATGTACTGCAGAAAACAGCGTATGGAGTGCTGGTGATGTGGCTGTTACTGTGTCCTGTGGACTCCGCCCAGGCCCAGGTAAGCGTCGCTATCGGGCTGCCCAACCTGAGTATCGGGATCAACATGCCGATATACCCGGAACTGGTCCCGGTTGCGGGCTATCCGGTGTATTACGCGCCCCGGGTGGATGCCAACTATTTCTTTTACGATGGCATGTACTGGGTGTACGAGGGGGATAACTGGTACGCCAGTTCCTGGTATAATGGCCCGTGGGGATTTGTGCAGCCGCAGGCGGTACCGCTCTTTGTCCTGCGGATTCCGGTTCGTTACTACCGCCAGCCTCCCCCGTACTTCCGGGGTTGGGCCGCCAATGCAGCACCCCGTTGGGGCCAGCACTGGGGACGTGAATGGGAACAGCAACGGCGCGGCTGGAGCCGGTGGGACCGCAGCACGGTTCCGGGACGGGCTCCGCTGCCCGCCTACCAGCGGCAGTATGCCGGGGAACGCTATCCCCGTGAAGAGCAGCAGCATTCCCTGCGCAGTCAGCAATACCGGTATCAGTCGCGAGACAATGCGGTTCGCCAACAGTATCAGCAACAGGTCGGGGATCAACGGGGAAAACGGGAAGAACCTGTAGCCAGGGGGGCGGAGCGGCAACACGCAACGCCGCAGCACCAGGGTGGTCAGTCTGATACACGAATGCAGGACAGAGCAGGGCAGGAGCAGGCTCGTGGTCGCGGGCATGGTCAAAATCAGGACGATGAACGGGGCCGTGGCCGGAACAATTAATCGGGAAAAAACCGATTATATTCCTGACTCGTTCTAATTCGCCGCAAGAGGCTCATAACTCCCCCCAACCCCCTCTTATCTTAAGAGGGGAGATTCAGTCCCTCCCCTTAACTAAGGGGAGGATAGGAGGGGTTAGCTTTTGACTTTGTGCTTGCCAAGGGGTGAGTTAATTTTAGCGGTGAATTAGAACAAATCAGGATTATGTTTATCGGCTATCCGTAAAAAGTCGTTGATATGAGTTTTTAGCCATCTATTGTGACACTATTAATAAATCGTATAAAGTCGTTGACATCATACACATGTGTCATTATAGTTAAATCGTATAAAGTCGTTGTTTAGGGGAATATAATGGCCCGACGTTCTTTTGAGCAAATACGCGCATCAATTATGTTCAATGAAAGCCTCCACAAGGTTGTTGATGGCGTGAACTATGGTGTCGATATTGAAAAGCTGTGTCGCCTATTAGAGAGTGAATGCAAACAGACTCGCGTTGCCAGAAGTTCTTGTAGAATACTCAGATGCAACAAATAATGTGAGATCAGTGGGTGCCGTAATGAAACATCCCTTAAACCTGTCACAACCTGAAGGTTACAAAGAATGGCTCAAAGACGTCAAGGAGCGTATTCGATGCGCCCAACAGAAGGCCGTTCTTGCTGCCAACAGCGAGATAATTCTTCTGTATTGGCAAATTGGTCGGGATATTCTGGAACGGCAAGGCCAGCAAGGATGGGGTGCTAAGGTTGTAGATCGTCTGGCCGATGATCTGCGCCGTGAGTTCCAGGACATGAAGGGGTTTTCTCCTCGTAACCTTTTATTTATGCGAGCTTTTGCTGAAACTTATACCCACGAACCAAATGTGAAACAGCTTGTTTCACAATTGCCCTGGGGACATATTATTCACCTTATTCAGAAAGTCAAAACAACGGATGAGCGTGAATGGTACGCAAGAGCTGATATTGAATATGGCTGGTCTCGTGCTGTGTTGGTTCACCAGATAGAATCCGGGCTTTATCATCGCCAGGGCAAGGCCATCACAAACTTTGACAAGCAGCTTCCCGCTCTCCAGTCGGAACTTGCCCAACAGACTCTCAAAGATCCCTACATATTTGACTTCCTCAACATCGGCAAAGAGGCCCACGAACGGGATATTGAAAATGCATTGGTAGAACATATAACCCGCTTTCTTTTGGAGTTGGGCGCTGGTTTCTCATACGTGGGCAAACAGGTACTTCTTGAAGTCGGCGGTGAAGACTTCTACCTCGACCTTCTCTTTTACCACCTCAAGTTGCGTTGCTATGTGGTCATCGAATTGAAAGCTGTTGCTTTCAAGCCCGAGTATGCCGGCAAACTGAATTTCTACCTGTCGGCAGTGGACGCCACAATGAAGCATGAGAACGACAATCCATCAATTGGACTGATTCTCTGTAAAGATAAGAATCGCCTCGTTGCAGAATACGCACTCAAGGATATTTCCAAGCCAGTTGGCATATCTGGATATCGACTGATTGAATCTATTCCGGAGGATCTACAGGGGAGCCTGCCAAGTATTGAACAGATAGAGGCTGAGTTGAGTGAGGTGGATCATGACTGAAAATATGGTAACAGGATTCAAAATCGGTACGATTCTTGTGGGAGTTTTTCTTGCTGTAGGGGGTAAGTCTACCATGGAAGAAGCTATTTGTTTCCTGACAAAATTATTTGGTAATGATAATTCGAAACCGACCACGGGACAGGAAATCAACACTGGTGAGGATAGTCAATAAAGGTTGAGATCGCAATGCCCAACAAACTAAACCTTCCCCAATACAATATCCTCAATACCACTGAGTCAGACCACGATCTTCATATTGATGCTGAAACCGTCTCGTCGCCAAAATCATGTCTTGAATGTGGATCTGACAATGTTGTTGGAGGTGGCCGCCAGGAAATATTGATCAAAGATACTCCGATGTATGGGAAGCGAGTCGGCATCTACGTCAAAGCCAGGCGCATACGGTGTCTTGATTGCGGCAAAACTCTCACTGAGCGCCTGCCCGGTGTAGCCGAGAGTCAACGTATGACTACCAGGCTATATCGTTGGATCGTAGAGAGATCCATAGACAAAACATTCATCAGTATTGCTCATGATGTTGGTGTTTCAGAAGGTACAGTTCGCAAGATATTCAATGAGCACACCGCTGAACTGGCCCGGACATTGATATTTGAAACTCCGGAATGGATGGGAATTGATGAAATCCATATCATAGGTAAACCAAGAGGCGTCATCACAAATATCGAGTCGAACACTGTCGTAGACTTGCTTGTAGATAGAAGCAAAGCATTGATTACCAACTACTTCATGAGACTTGAAAACCGGCGTTCCATCAAGTGCGTCACTATGGATATGTGGCAACCATACAAAGATGCTGTGTATAGCGCACTGCCGCAGGCGTTTGTTGTGGTAGACAAGTTCCACGTCGTTAGAATGGCTAACGCTGCCCTGGAGGTAATTCGCAAAGGCATACGTGCCGACCTCACCAAGAAGCAGGCCAGAGGCCTTATGCACGATCGATTCATTCTTCTAAAGAGAGAAGACAAGCTCGAACCGTTCCAGCAGTTGATATTAGAAACCTGGACAAAAAACTTTCCAGCCCTGGGTGACGCTTACCGGGCCAAGGAGGAGTTCTTTGCCATTTATGATGCTATGACAATACCTGAAGCAAAGACACTGTACTCTGCATGGGAGCGGAACTTATCACCGACAATCCGCGAGGCGTTCAAGCCATTGACAACTGCTATGGGGAATTGGGAAACCGAGATCATGAACTACTTCGAGCATCCGGTGACGAATGCCTATACAGAGTGTTTAAACGGATTGATCCGGGTGATTGAATGTAGCGGAAGGGGTTATTCGTTTGATGCTCTTAGGTCGAAAATTCTCTACACTGCTGGGGCTCACAAAAAAGTGATACCACCATTCCAGCGTAAGAGACCTAAATCTGACTTTGAAGGATTTGCATACTTCACAGGATCAACACCTGATCGTCCCAAAGAAAAGAACTTTGGGACTGACGTATCAACATTGTTGCAAATTATACAAACAGGCAGGCTTTGAATCTTCAACAACGACTTTTTACGGAGGACCTATTTATCAAAACCAGGAGAATGAGATGATGAACCGCATAGCAGCAAGCATGATATGTGTTTTAATAACAGCCGGTTCCGCCATGGCTGAAGTCGGCGTCGGCGTTGACATCAACACCCCCAATGTACGGGTGCAGGTCGGCACTCCGCCACAGCTGCACATGACGGTGGTGGAGCGTGAACGGGTTATCGTCAGGGGAAAAGAGGGTGTGAGAGGAAAAAAGGGCCACGGCAGGCATACCCGGCCTTAAGAATCAAATTTACAAACAAAGTGCGGAAATAGCACCGAGAGTACCCCCGCAATTATTTTTCTTGACATTCGTTTGTTGGTACATTACCTATAGTCTTACTAGATTATGATATCGAAAAAGACTAAATACGCGCTCAAGGCGCTTGGGTACCTCGCCGAACATTCCGTTGGTGACCCTATTCTTATTTCCGAACTGGCAAAAGAGGAAAATATCCCCCGGAAATTTCTGGAAGCGATTCTTGTTGCACTCCGCAAGGGGGGCGTTCTTAAAAGCAAGATCGGCAAGGGGGGCGGCTATATGCTGGCCCTGCCGCCCGCCAACATTACCATCGGCAAGATTGTCAGTATTCTGGAGGGGGGCTTTGCCCTGGTTGAGTGCCTCAACGACAACGTCAAGGGGGTGTGTGAAGAGTGCGGCGATCCGGCTTGCTGCGGCATCCGTCTGGTAATGAGCGACGTGAAGAAGGCTATAGATTCGGTGCTGGAATCCACAACTCTGGCCGACATGGTGGAGAAAAGCGATACGGCACGGCAGCACAAATCAAAAATAATGGATTTTAGTATATAAATTTTTTTGTCACATAAACCTACCTATCCTATAGAGATAGGTAAAACACGAGGGGGAAAAATCATGAGCAAAATTTATGCAGACAACTCGCAGTCAATCGGCAACACCCCGTTGATAAAGCTGAACAACATTGTCGGCAACTCCAAGGCCACCATCCTGGTAAAAGTCGAAGGGCGCAATCCGGCTTATTCCGTCAAATGCCGCATCGGTGCCAACATGATCTGGGATGCCGAGAAACGCGGCGTTCTGAAACCGGGCGTTGAAATCATCGAGCCAACTTCGGGCAATACCGGTATCGCCCTGGCCTATGTTGCCGCCGCACGCGGCTACAAGCTGACCCTGACCATGCCGGAAACCATGAGCATCGAGCGCCGTCGTGTGCTGGCCGCTCTGGGTGCCAATCTGATTCTCACCCCCGGTGCTGAAGGAATGAAGGGTGCCATCAACCGCGCCGAAGAGATCGCCGCTGCCGAACCGGAAAAATATTTCCTGCCGCAGCAGTTCAAAAATCCGGCTAACCCAGAAATCCACGAGAAAACCACCGGGCCTGAAATCTGGAATGACACCGACGGAGGAATCGACGTTCTGGTAGCCGGAGTCGGTACCGGCGGCACCATCACCGGTATTTCCCGCTACATCAAAAACACCAAAGGGAAAAAAATCATTTCCGTTGCGGTAGAGCCGAAAGAAAGCCCGGTCATTAGCCAGAAACTGGCCGGTCTCCCGCTTCAGCCCGCCCCGCACAAGATTCAGGGCATCGGCGCAGGATTTATCCCGGATACCCTCGACCTGTCGGTCATTGACCGCGTCGAGCAGGTGGAGAGCGCCGAAGCGATTGAATTCGCCAAACGTCTTGCCAAAGAAGAAGGGCTGCTGGTCGGCATTTCCTGCGGTGCTGCTGTTGCTGCTGCGGTTCGCCTTGGCCAGCTGGACGAATTTGCCGGCAAGACCATAGTTGTTATTCTCCCGGATGGTGCAGAACGCTACCTGTCCACCGCCCTGTTTGAAGGGATCTAAATCATGAGTAAAACGGCTGCCGATTTCCGTCTTGACGGGATTTATACCCAGCGTCAGGACGGATTCTATATGCAGCGGGTCAAGCTGCCGGCGGGGGTTATCTCCGCCGGGCAGGCCCGCACGGTGGCCGACGTTTCAACCACGTTCGGGCAGGGAACAGTACACCTGACCTCCCGTGGCAGCATGGAGATCCATTGGCTGAAAGAGCCGGATCTGCCCCGGATAAAACAGGAACTTGCCAAAACCGGACTGACTTCCCGGGGAGCTTGCGGCGGAGCGGTACGCGGGATTACCTGCGGCAGCCAAGGCGCCCAAGGGTTCCCGGCACTTGAATCACTGGCCTGGCGTCTGCACCGCCACTTTACCGGCAACCCGCGCTTCGAACGCCTGCCGAAAAAGTTCAAAATCGGCGTTGAAGCGGATATTGTCGGCGGCAGGCACCTGATTCAGGATGTGGGTCTGGTGCTGGCGGGGTTAGCGGATGGCCGGGCCCGCTATGACGTCTGGATTGCCGGCGGCCTCGGCCGTGCTCCGCGCCCCGGATTCCTGCTGGCCGGGAATCTGCCGGAAGAACGGATTATTCCGCTGATCGAAGCGATTGTAGCAGTGTACGTCGCTCATGCACCACCACCGCAGCGGCTGAAGTATGTCGCCGCCCAGCTTGGCCAGGAGGAACTGCGCCGGCTGATTGAGGCGGAACCGGGATACGGCGAGGAACTGCCGCCGGTCAGTGGATTCACCGAACACATCATCCCGCCATCGGCCGGACGAGTGCGGCTGATACTACCGGTATTTGCCGGAAACCTTACCGCCGATCAGCTCCGCCGGATTGCCGAAGCCGCCGACATTCACGCTGACGGTGCCCTCATGGTGACCGCCAATCAGGATATCGCCCTGCTGCTGGCAGCGGGTGCCGATCCGGATGCTGTGGCAGCGGAACTGCGCGCCGGCACCGGGCTTTCAGCTGTTGTTGGTTCACATCGTATCCTGCGAGTCTGTCCCGGCAGCCATGAATGCCGCATGGGACTGGCGGCGACGCGAGAAGTTGCCGCACTGGTCGCAGATGCCGTGCCGGAAGCGCTGCTCGGTCTTGAATGGGCGGTCTCCGGGTGTCAAAACTCCTGTAGTCAGCCGCAGTTGGCCGGTGTCGGAATTGTTGCCGCTCGTTTGTCAGCCGATGCCGGGGGGACGAAATCACCCCGCTTTGATATCTATCGCCGGCGGCAGGCCGGGCTGGGGGAGAAGGTCCACGAAGGATTGACCAGCGAGGAACTTGTGGCAACGCTTATGGGAATTGACTAGGAACGTATGAGGAGTCCGGCATGGCAGCAGAAACAAATGAATCATGGAATGCGGAACTGGAGCGACTGATACGTACGTCGCTGCAGTCGATCCGCTTCGGCACCGTGAGCCTCGTCGTCCAGGACGGCAAGGTCATTCAGGTGGATAAGAGTGAAAAAATCCGTATCAATCGGAGCGGGCATATAGACGGCAGCGGTATCTGATTTTTGCCGTACACCTACTGAGCTAACCAGAAAACTGGAGGCCGGTCGAGATCCCACCACGGTGAACTCTTCCGGCCTCTTATAATTCAAGCGGGAAATTAACAGGTATGAAACCATGACACAGCACATCGCGTTATACGGCAAGGGGGGCGTCGGCAAAACGACACTGGCGGCGAATATAAGTGCCGCACTGGTTGAGGCTGGATTCAGAGTCATGCTGGTTGGCTGTGACCCGGACGGAGATACGACCTCCCTGCTGCATGACGGCCTTCCGATTCCGGCGCTGCAGGATAGGGTCCGGAATCAGGAAACCATTACAGTGGAAACTGCCGTTTACGCCGGTTACAAAGGTATCACCTGCGTGGAACTGGGCCTCCGATCTCCCGGTAATCTGCAGCGGGGGTTACAGGAACTCAAACGGCTGCAGCTGTTTGAACAGCATAAACCGGATTACATTCTATATGATATTCCGGGCGACAGCTCATGCACGGCACTGCACGCGGTTCTTGCCGAGGTGGATATTGTCAGGCTTTTTGTCGTCACTACTGCCGATTTTAAAGCGCTGCAGTCTGCTAATGAGGCCTTTACCCTTCTGGAACTGCACAACGGCGATAGAACTCAGCCGGTTCTGATGGGGGGGCTTATCCCCAACGGCATAACCAGTTCGTTCGAAGAGTCCTTTGTCAGCGATTTTGCCTACCATGCCAATGCCCGTACCATCGGGAAGGTGCCCCGATCGCTGGTGGTGCGGCAGTGCGAACTGTCCGGGAAAACCGTTATCGAATCCCGTCCCCTGTCTAACCAGTCGTACTATTACCGGCGGCTGGCGAACCAGATCGTTGACGCCTCGGGAGCGATCTATTCCGGAAATCTTCCCCAGCCGATGTCTGCGGAGCGTCTGCGCAACTGGAGCCGGGAATGGGCGGACCGGATTCATGCACTGGAAAACGGATTGGTGACGGACGGCGCGGCTATATAGCCGGCTGATGGAGATCTCAAAACATTTTCGTCATAATCCCCACATGATATTTGCACTCCCGTGCATCTTGGGCTACACTCTGGCCGTTGCAGGTCTGAACAGGTGGCTCTCTCTCCTCCATACCGTCCGGAGCGCCCCATTGATCCTCAGGAAAGAAGAATATCATAATGCGATTTCCCCTACTCCCGCTCTGCCTTGTTCTGCTCCTCTCCTGCGTTTCCTGCACGGCCAAAAAAGAAAAACCGCGCCCTAAACCGCCGGTACCTGTCCAGACCGCCCAGGCGGTGCAGAAGGATGTGCCGATCCAGGTGAAGGCCATCGGCAACGTCGAAGCGTTTACCAGCGTTGCCATCAAGTCCCAGGTGGGGGGGCAGATTGCCCGGATTCACTTCTCCGAGGGGAGCAATGTGGCGCAGGGGGCACTGCTGGTCAGCATTGATCCAGAGCCGTTCCAGGCGAGCCTGAGCCAGTTTGAGGCCGCCCTTGCCAGGGATCAGGCACTGGCAAGGTTCTCCCACGAGCAGGCGGTCCGCTATGAAGGGCTGCTGAAAGAGGGGATCGTGACCAGTGACCAGTACGAGTCGCTACAGTCCAATGCGGAATCCCTGGCCGCCGCCGTTGTCGCCGATCGCGCCGCCATCAGGAATGCCAAAATACAGCTGGGCTACTGCTCCATCCGCTCACCGATTGCCGGGCGCACCGGTACGGTGGCACTGCAGCCGGGTAACCTGGTAAAGGCGAATGATCTGGCCATCGTGACAGTCAATCAGGTCAGTCCCATCAGCGTGACCTTTTCCCTGCCGGAAAAACGGCTGGGGGAGATCAAGCGAGCCATGGCCGCAGGCCAGTTGAAGGTGGAGGCGGTTATTCCCAACGAACCGGGCGCCAGTGAAACGGGAACAATCAACTTTCTGGATAATGCCGTAAATCCGGCGACCGGCACAATCAAACTCAAGGGCGTTTTTGCCAACAAATCCCACAAACTCTGGCCGGGCCAGTTTACCGATGTACTTGTCACCCTCGCCTCCCGAAAAAGTTCTGTCGTCGTGCCGACCTCCGCAGTGCAGACCAGCCAGCAGGGTGAATTTGTGTATGTCGTCAAACAGGACAACAAGGTTGAGATGCGCCAGGTTGTTACGGCTGCGGCGGTGGGCGAAGAAACGGTGATCGAGAAGGGGGTTGCTCCCGGCGAGACCGTGGTGACTGACGGCCAGCTGCGCCTGACTCCCGGAGCGGCTGTTGAGTCGAAAGTAAAGCAGGGCGGCGAGGTGAAGAAGAAATGAACATCGCGGATATTTTCATCCGCCGTCCAATCATGACCTCCCTGGTCATGATCGCCATCTTCATTTTCGGGGTGGCGTCCTACCGGCTGCTGCCGGTAAATGACCTTCCCAATGTGGATTTTCCGACCATCCAGGTCAACGCCAACCTGCCCGGTGCCAATCCGGACACCATGGCATCTGCGGTTGCCACCCCGCTGGAAAACCAACTCTCCACCATTGCCGGTGTCGATGCCATGACCTCCACCAACGGTATCGGCACGACACGAATCACCCTCCAGTTCACTCTTGACCGGGATATAGACGCTGCAGCCCAGGACGTGCAGGCGGCCATCTCTCTCGCCGTCCGGTCGCTGCCGAAAGATATGCCGACGCCGCCGTCGTTCCGCAAGGTCAATCCGGCGGATCAGCCGGTTCTGTACCTGGCGCTCAGCTCCCCCACTCTGCCGCTGTCTGCGGTTGACGAGTACGCCCAGACCCTGATCGCGCGCCGCATTTCCACCATCAGCGGTGTTGCCCAGGTCAACGTGAACGGGTCGCAGAAATATGCCGTGCGGGCCCAGCTTGATCCGAAGGCGCTGGCGTCGCGCAAGATCGGTATTGATGAAGTGGCGGTCGCCATTGATGCGGCGAACGCCAATCTCCCCACCGGGGTTCTGGACGGCACCAAGCAGGCATATACCATCGAGGCCAACGGGCAGCTGTTTAAAGCGGATGCCTACCGGAAAACCGTAGTGGCGTATCGGGACGGCTCGCCGGTCCGGCTGGAGGAGCTTGGAAGTGTCATTGACAGTGTGGAAAACAACAAGACGGCGGGATGGTACAACAATACCCGGGCCATCGTTCTCACCATTCAGCGGCAGCCGGGCACCAACACCATCGAGGTGGTGGACAACGTCAGAAAGCTGCTGCCCGGTTTCCGCAGCCAGATGCCGACATCCGTCGAGCTGAACGTGCTGTACGATCGGTCAATCCTGATCCGTGAATCAATGCATGACGTCAAGTTCACCCTGGTGCTGACGGTCTGTCTGGTCATCATGGTGATTTTCCTGTTTCTGCGCAATCTTTCCGCCACGATTATCCCCTCACTGGCGGTCCCCATGTCCGTCGTCGGCACCTTTACCGTCATGCATCTGCTCGGCTTTTCCCTGAACAATATCTCCATGATGGCTCTGACCCTGGCGGTCGGGTTCGTCGTGGACGATGCCATTGTCATGCTGGAGAATATTGTCCGGCACATGGAAAAAGGGGAGGGCGCCATGGAAGCGGCGTTCAAGGGGTCGAAGGAGATCGGCTTCACCATCGTTTCCATGACCATTTCTCTGGTGGCGGTGTTCATTCCGGTGCTGTTCATGGGGGGGATCCTGGGGCGGTTGCTGCATGAATTTGCCATAACCATCAGCGTGGCGATTCTGGTCTCCTGCTTTGTCTCCCTGACCCTCACCCCCATGCTGTGCAGCCGCTTCCTGAAACCGCCGGCAACTGAACGGCACGGCCGCCTGTTCATGGTCATGGAACGGTTCTTCGACGGTATGCTGCAGATGTATGAGCGCTCCCTTAAAACGGTGATGCAGTACCGCCGCACCACCATGGTTGTGACGCTGCTGATCACGCTGGTGACGGTCTGGCTGTTCATGACCGTCCCCATGGGATTTCTGCCGTCGGAGGATACGGGACGGATCAACGCCGATACCGAGACGGCCCAGGGAACGTCCTTTACGGATATGAAGCTGCACCAGGAAGCGATAGCGGCCATCATAGCCAAGGACCCGAATGTTGACGGCTTCATGTCATCTATCGGAGTGGGCACCGGCACCAACACCGGGCGTTTATTCATGCGCCTGAAGCCGCGCAGCGAGCGAAAACTTTCCGCCGATGAGATTATTCAGGAGCTTCGTCCCAAGCTGGCAAAGGTTCCGGGCATTCGCGTATTCCTGAAAAATATCCCGTCAATCCAGATCGGCGGCACCAGTTCCAAAAGCCTGTACCAGTTTACCCTGCAGGGGCAGAATACGAATGAGTTGTACCGCTCGGCGACCGATTTTGAAACCAGACTGCGGGAACTGCCGGAGCTGCAGGATGTGACCAGCGATCTGCAGATCAGCAACCCACAGGTTCATGTGGAGATCAACCGTGACAAGTTGGCGGCCCTGGGACTTACCGTACTGCAGGTGGAGGATGCCCTCGGCTATGCCTACGGCTCACGCCAGATATCCTCCATCTACGCCCCGACCAACCAGTATCAGGTGATACTGGAACTGGATCCGGTCTACCAGGGCGACCCGGCGGCGCTTGGCATGCTGTACATAAACTCGAAAACCGGCGGGCTGGTGCCGCTGGAAACCATCGCCACCATTTCCAAAACCATCGGGCCGCTGGCGGTCAACCACTTGGGACAGCTCCCGGCGGTGACGATCTCGTTCAACCTCCGCCCCGGAGTTGCCCTGGGTGATGCCATGAAGCTGGTCGGCACCCTTGCCGAAACATCGCTTCCCGCTACCATCAGCACCAGTTTTCAGGGGACTGCCCAGGCCTTTAAATCCTCCTTCAGCGGCCTCTGGCTGCTGCTGGTCATGGCCATTTTCGTCATCTACGTGGTGCTCGGCGTACTCTATGAAAGCTACATCCACCCGATTACGATCCTTTCCGGCCTGCCGGCGGCCGGTTTCGGCGCCCTGATCACGCTGATAATCTTCAAATGCGACCTGAACATCTACGGCTTCGTCGGGATTATCATGCTGATCGGCATTGTCAAAAAGAACGCCATCATGATGATTGACTTTGCTCTGGAAGCAGAGCGGGAGAGCGGGAAACTGCCGCTGGATGCAATTTTTGAGGGGGCAATTGTCCGCTTCCGGCCGATCATGATGACCACCATGGCGGCCCTGGTCGGCACGCTGCCCATCGCCCTGGGGCTGGGAGCCGGCGGCGAATCACGGCAGCCGCTCGGCCTCGCCGTTGTGGGGGGGTTGCTGACATCGCAGCTGTTGACTCTCTACATCACCCCGGTGGTGTACTATTATATGGACCGGCTGCTGGCCAAAGTACGGCCACGGAAGGTGCGGGTTGCCGTAACACCGTAGACATACTGGTTGTTAGTTATCAAGCAGAGTCTAAAAAGACAAAAAGACCTGCCATCCTTGCAAACGTGGGTTATGCTGTAGGGGCGAATCTTGTATTCGCCCTTGTTTTTTGTCCCCCCCCCCCCCCCAATCCACCCGATAATCCATAACTGCTCGGAAAACCAGGGCGCAGCAAGCCGCCCCCCCGGTTCCCATTTTATTTTCTGATTAGTACTGATCTCCCGCCACATCATATCTCCCTCCCCTTCAAGGGGAGGGCAGGGGTGGGGATGGGGTAATTCCGGCGCAAAAAGGCCCCCATCCCCCTCCTGACCTGGGAGAACTTGAACAGCAGAAGATCAGTACTAATCAGATTTTATTTTGACTTCACTCTTTTAAAACAGGGAAGTTTCCCTGTTTTTTCAAACTCCGTTGATCCCTCCATTTTTCTTCAAAAAAACGTAAACCGAATCCTGCGTAGAACATATTCCTGTTTGCAGTACAACTCCCCTCCGACTCGTCCATGAACCAGTAATCTTAATGTGAATAATGTGAATATTTGAGAATATTTGTGAATGGCCGTTCATTCAATTTTTCACGTATACCTAAATCATATTTTAGCAACCAGTTCATAAGATATGCGAAATGAGGGAAAATATATGAAAAGACGGCTCTTCAAGAACACTGCCACCGGTTACGGCTGTCTATTGGTTACGGGCGTACTCCTGTCACTCGGCTTCGCCCTGCCGACCGGCGCAACCGTAACGCCGCTGGTTGATGCAGGAGCCACAACCAGCGGGTTCGGTGTACCCATGCAGAACGGCAGACCCCTCACATCAGCCACAGGTGCAACCACCAGCGAAGCTGGCGACATTGATCACCTGATCGTCAAATACCGGGGCAAGGCCTTGGCCAGGGGAACAACCGCAACCATCACCAATGCCAACCTCCAGAGCCTGAGCAGCAGAGCCGGTGTCGCACTGACCCATCACCGCCCCATGTCCGGCAACAGCCACATATTCAAATTGCCGAAAAAAATGTCACATAGTGAAGCCAGGGACATCGCCGATAAGCTGAGCGCTGACCCAACGGTGGAATACGCCGTGCCGGACCGGATCATGCGCATAATGATGACCCCCAATGACACGCAATATCCCAGCCAGTGGCATTACAAATCCCCCACCACAGACGGTGAAAAAGCCGGCATCAACCTCCCCGGAGCCTGGGATATCACCACCGGGGCTAGCAGTGTAGTGGTGGCGGTTATTGATACCGGCATCGTCAATCATGCCGACCTTCAGGGGCGCATCCTGCCCGGCTACAACTTCATCAGCAAAGCAGCCTTAGCCGGCAACAGTGTTGGCCGGAGTGACGATGCCAGCGACCTGGGGGATTGGGATGTTAGCGGACCCAGCTCATGGCACGGCACTCATGTGGCCGGCACTATCGCCGCCACCACCAATAACGGCATGGGGGTAGCCGGTATCAACTGGGGGGCCAAGATCCTTCCGGTGCGTGTGCTCGGTCATGGCGGCGGCTATGCGTCGGATATCATCGACGGCATCCGCTGGGCAGCGGGGTTGACCGTGTCAGATGTCCCTGCAAACCCAAATCCGGCCAAGGTTATAAATATGAGCCTGGGCGTAGACGGCGTATGTGACGCTGCCACCCAGAGTGCCATCAACGACGCCATTGCCGCAGGAACAACCGTTGTGGTTGCGGCGGGCAACAGTTCCTTGGATGCGGCCGATTTCTCCCCGGCCGGTTGCAGTGGTGTGATTTCTGTCGCGGCGCTCAACCGGGCCGGCGGTGCCGCCTATTACACCAACTATGGCCAGAGCGTGAAGATCGCCGCACCGGGCGGCGAGCAATCCTCCACTAGCGGTTCGGGCGGCATTCTGTCAACCTTGAACAGCGGCACGACCACCCCTGTAGCCAGTCCCGGTGGCGATACCTACAACTATTTACAGGGTACCAGTCAGGCATCACCCCATGTGGCCGGTATCGTATCGCTCATGCTGTCGGTCAACCCCTCGCTTACCCCGGCCCAGGTTATGACGCTGCTCCAGAGTACGGCGCGCCCCTTTCCAACAGCAACCGGCTCGAAAGGTGGCGACTGCACCACAACCAAATGCGGTGCCGGTATCGCCGATGCCTACCGGGCCGTGTCTGCCGTCAGCACAAACGAGATCATCATCGGTACATCTCCGTCAGCGTTACTATTTAATAAACCGCTGAATGGTCCAAATCCTCCCAGCCAGAGCCTGACGATTTCGACCGCCGGGAGTGCCGGGCAAAGCTGGAGCGTCAGCAGCAGTACCTCCTGGCTTCACGTGAACCCTGCCAGCGGTCAGGGGGGTGGCATCGTGACGGTATCAGTTGATGCAGGCGCTCTTTCTCCAGAAGCAGCAAACAGTGGATTCATCACCATCACTGCTGCCGGGGTAATCAATTCTCCGGTAACCATACCGGTTACCGTGAAGTTTACTCTGGATTTACATACCTCAGACCCTTGCCAGATTACTGGACACAGCCAAAATGTAGTTGATGGAAATATGTATGTAATCGGTGGAGTGTCTTGCAATGGACAAATGTCAAACTCGGTTTATATATACAATGTGGTGACCGACACGTGGACAACGGGAAAAGCAAAAGCACAACCTAGTGCTTTCAGTAATGGTGCGGTAATCAACGGTAAAATATATATTCCAGGAGGATTTGATACCAATCGGGCTTTAGATTCACTTGATATTTATGACATCGCCACCAATCAATGGACAACCGGGGCACCACTTCCTAAAGCACTGTACGGAAGTGTTATTGAAACCATGAATGGAAAGCTCTATGTGATCGGTGGCAGTGACAAAAAAAGTGGCGCTTATGTATCGACGAATTATGTGTATGATCCTGCATCAGATACATGGGGCAGCATGGCGAAGATAGGTGGAAATGTATTTAGCGCCGGGAGTGGGGTTGTTAACGGAAAAATATATATTTTTGGTGGAGTAAACGATGCGCAGTCTGGCCCCTCCGCCTCCACATGGGCCTATGATCCTGCTACGGATAGCTGGTCAAAGGCTGCACCATTACTTCAAGCCCGCAAGCAACATGGCGGGACAGTGATGGGCGGAAAATTGTATGCTTTTGGCGGGACAGATCTCAAAGGTAGTAAAAATGATATTGAAGTGTATGATCCTGCAACCGATGCCTGGAGCGCATTGCCGCTATTTCTTAATAAAGAGGCGCATGACATAAAAGCGAGCGCTGTTGGCACTGCTGTTTACGTTATTGGTGCGGGATACAATCAAAGCTATAGCCTTCCGTTTACCGGACCCGGCCAGACGGTCACATTCGGCCCGGCTCCCATCGTGAGCCTCGGTGATAATAAATCGCTTTGGGCCACCGCGACATCAGGGCTTCCGGTCACCTTCACCAGTTTGACCCCAATCGCCTGCAGCACCAGCGGAGACAACGGCAGCATCGTTACCGGACTCATTGATGGAACCAACAACTGCACCATTGCCGCCAACCAGGCGGGGAATACGCAATATAATGCCGCCCCCCAGGTCACCCAGACCTTCTCGATTGCAGATGTCTTCAGAATCATCACAACGGTTTTCCCTGATGCCTACACAAACCAAAGCTACAGACAGACTCTGACGGCAACCAGCGGCACACCACCCTATACATGGTCAATAACTTCCGGCGCACTCCCGACCGGGCTGGCGCTCAGTTCCTCCGGAGACATCAGCGGCACACCGGCTGCCGCAGGTACCAGCTGTTTCACCGCCCAGGCCAAAGATGCACACAATATTCAGGCCGCCAAAGAGTTTAGCATCGTTGTTTACCGGCCACTCGCCGTTGCAACCGCATTACTATTGGACACCTCCATCGGCCTGTTCTACAGCCAAACCATGCCGGCAACCGGCGGGGATACGCATTACAACTGGGCCATAATATCCGGCACGCTCCCAGCCGGGCTGACACTCAGCTCAGACGGAGTTATCAGTGGCACACCGACCAAAACCGGCACCAGCAACTTCATGCTGCAGGTCAAGGATGCGAACAATCATACCGCGAGTAAAGCGCTGGGCTTTACGATTAATGCGATTATCACTCAAACTCTCCAGGACGCGCCAGTCGGCCAACCCTACAGCCAGACCCTGACGGCCGCCGGCGGCACACAACCCTGCAACTGGTCAATAACATCCGGTGCACTCCCCGCCGGACTGACACTCAACAGCACAACCGGCGTCATCAGCGGCACTTCGACCGTACCGGGCACCATCCGGTTTACCGTTCAAGTCAAGGAGGGCACTAGCGAGCCCTATAGCCGGGAACTGTCCATAGCAACATTTGCTATGAAGATCGCGGGGGGCGGTTTCCACGCCGTAGCGCTGAAGAGCGACGGTACTGTCTGGGCCTGGGGAAAAAATGCTGTCGGCCAGTTGGGTGACGGTACCACCACCAACCGACTTGTTCCCACCCCGGTATCGGGTCTGACCGAAGTAACGGCCATTGCAGCCGGTTATAACCACACTGTAGCGCTGAAGAGTAACGGTACGGTGGTCGCCTGGGGAATAAGTGGTTTTGTCACCCCTGCCCCGGTGCCTGGTCTGACCGGAGTAACGGCCATCGCAGCCGGTGTCGACTACACCGTAGCGCTGAAGAGTGACGGCACAGTGGCTGCCTGGGGTGATAATAATCACGGCCAGTTAGGTGACAGTACCACCACCAGTCGGGATATCCCCACCCCGGTACCGGGCCTGACCGGGGTGATTGCCATCGCTGCCAGTTTTGAGCATACCGTGGCGCTGAAGAGTGACGGCACGGTGGTTGCCTGGGGTAATAACCGGGGGGGGCAGTTGGGTGACGGCAGCAGCATCGACCAACTGGCTCCTGTCCCGGTGCCGGGACTGTTCGGAGTCAGTGCAATCAGTGCAGGCTCTGAACACACCGTAGCGCTGAAGAGCAACGGCACGGTAGTTGTCTGGGGAAGTAACAATACCGGCCAGTTGGGTAACGGTAGCGCCAACTTGTTCAGCTTTACCCCGGTGCAGGTGCTAAGCGGAGTGACGAGCATCGCAGCCGGTTATCAACATACCGTAGCGCTAAAGAACAACGGCACTTTGGTCTCCTTTGGAAACAACTATTACGGCCAATTGGGAGACGGCACCACTACCACCCGGTTCTCCCCCGCCACGGTTTCCGGAGTGACCGGTGTAATAGCCTTCGCCGCAGCACAGTACCACACCGCTGTTATTAAAAGCGTCGGCAGCGTGATCGCCTGGGGGGGGAACACCCATGGTCAACTGGGTGACGGCACCACCACTACCCGGTACGCACCTGTTGCCGTCGGCGTATCCGTTGCGGCAGACAAAGTGGACGGAACCTATGACGGCGGTGTCACAGTGACTCTTTCCTGTAATGGGTTTTTCTCCCCCTGCAGGGAAATCCGCTACACCCTTGACGGCAGTCAACCGACCAGTGCATCACCGCTTTACAGCGCGCCTCTGACGATCACCAAAAATTCAACTCTCCGCTTCATGGCCATTGACAACGCCGACAACCAGAGCGGTGTAAATTCTGTAAATTATGTTTTTGCTCCGGATATCCTCAAGGGCGACGTCAACAACGACGGTAAGGTTGATATGGCTGATGCCCTGTTGACGCTCCAGTATGCCCTCAACCTGATACCGCATACCGCAGCTAATAATGCCATCTACTTGGCAGTGGCCGATGTTGCGCCGTTTGATTCCGCCACCAGGAAACCGGGTGGCGATGGCAAGATTGATGTAATGGATGCTCTGGTGGTTTTACAGCGGGCAGTGAATTTAATTAGTTGGTAGAAATGAACCCTGATTCTTGTTGTTCCGATAGTGCTTTGATTTGGAATTGAAATTACCAGTTTATGACGATGAGCATAACGCTTGATACAACATATCCATAAACGGAGGAACCTGTATGAAATTGAAAATAATGTTAAGAGTGGCAATCGGTTGTATCTTTTCAGCGGCGCTTTTACTTGCCGGTTGTGGCGGTGGAGGTGGCGGTGGTAGCGGCGCTACTGGCCCCTCGGTACCCACACCCGTTGTATCTACCGTAAGCGGAACCGCTTCCGAAGGGGCACTGATTTTGGGCAAAGTAGTTAAACTCAAGGATGCTGACGGTAATTCTGCACCTGATGCCACCACTAATGCCACCACCGGTGTCTACTCCGTAGACGTAACCGGACTCAAAGCTCCATATATTGTGACGGTCACCAGCGACAGCGGCACGTATGTCTCTCTGGCCCCGGCAGTAGGGACGGCCAATATAAACCCGATTACCACGGCTGTTGTGGCGATGGCCGCTGGAACCACAGATCCGAAGACGCTGTTTACCAATCTTAAAGCGGTGGATATTGCGACCGTCGCTGCTAATTACAGCTCCAAAGCTGCGGCACTTACTACCGCGCTTGACGCTGCGCTTCCCACCGGTGTCACGGCTGCGAATTTTTTTACAGGCACCGTTGTGGCTGGCAAGGGTATGGATGCTATGTTTGACGCATACAAAATAACGGTCGATGCCAGTAACGGTATAACCGTTGCGACCAAGGACGCCAGCGCTACGACCTTGATGCAGCAGACGCCGCAGAACATCTCCACCACGCTACCCACAATTACGAAGCCCTCAATGATTACCCTTTTCGTAGATGCTTCTTCAGCTGTCGCGGGACAGAGCATAACCGTTACTGCTGATGTCAGGATCGCCGGAGGGGCGGCGCCCGACAATACGAATGTTACTTTCAGTACTGATGCCGGCACACTTTCGGCCACTACCGCCAAAACCAGCGGCGGCAGAGCAAGTGTTACCATTACTGCTCCTGCTGCTGCGACAGCTACCGTCAGCGCATCGGCCAACACGGTCATTCTGAAAGCTCCCGTCCAGGTGACGTTTGCCGCAGCAGTGCAGTACAGTCAGGCCATCCTGAAGTTGAAGACTACCGGAACCTTGCCGAATGGCAGCAAGATAGGAGCCTGGGGGGTAACGATACAGTACCCGGCGAGCGGCCTCAACATCAAGACCAGTTCTGCTTCAACCATATCTCTTGATAAGACCGTTTTTTATCAAAGCGGAGTTGCCGATGCCTCGTTCAGCTTTACGTACAGCGGCACGAATAACTCAGCCGATAGCACCAGTACACTGCCCTATCTGCTTCTTGCCAGCTTGAGCGATGTTTCGGATGCCACCAAAGGTATGAGTTCAATCGGAGAGGTGGCAACCATCGTATTTGATATCGTTGCAGGCGCTGCGGTGCCCTCAAAGTCGAGTTTTGTTTTGAGCAGCAAGAACATTGCCAGTACCGCCGCAGGTGGGGTGAAGCTGACGACGGTTGATCTGGATTTTGATTTGACACTGAAGTAGGCGGAATATCAACAAGGGCCTGCTGTGGTAAACAGGGGCACTCTCCATGGATAGAACTGCACCGAGATGAACTACAGGCGGATTGGGAACAGGCTGTTGCCGGAGAGAACCCATACAAAATTTCCCCTCTGTGAGGTTACTATGCACTGGGATGTGAAAATTGTAAGACCGATGCCGGATTACCGTATCTATGTTGAGGTTGAGGATGGCCGCAAAGGAATATTTGACCTCAAGCCATATCTGGATCGAGGCGTTTTCCGCGAACTGAAAGATATTCACTACTTCAATCGTGTCGGAATTCTGTTTGGCGCTGTTACATGGCCAAACGAACAGGATATCGCCCCTGAAACCCTCCTTGCGGAAATGCTCCCCATCAGCCAGAGCTATTAACGGGCACCTGGCCTTGGTCCGCTCTTTTTAGTCCCCCCGGCAACCCATAAAAAACCAGAAAAACTGGGTGCAGCAAGCCGCGCCCCTATACCAAAATTGCACGAAAAATAAACGCAACGAAAAAAATGTTGACACGGTTATTTTTTATGTGATATTAGTCTACCAAGAATGCAGATAATATATACAGAACAGCTGACCAGAAAAACTGGAGGCCGGGGGAGTTATTCCTTCGGCCTTTTTTATTACCAAACAGTTCACCATCACACCAAAGCAGCGGAGGTAACATCATGAGCGATTCACCGGTGTATCAAGCAGAAACATTGGCCCTTCACGCGGGACAGAAGCCCGATCCGACTACCAACGCACGGGCAGTGCCGATTTACCAGACCACTTCCTATGTCTTCAATGACGCCGACCATGCCGCACGGCTTTTCGGTCTGCAGGAGTTCGGCAACATCTACACCCGTCTGATGAATCCGACCACTGATGTTTTCGAACAGCGGGTGGCTGCCCTGGAAGGTGGAGTCGCTGCGCTGGGAGTCGCTTCAGGGCAATCGGCTATCACCCTGGCCATCCTTACCATTGCCCATTCCGGTGATGAGATCGTCTCCGCTGCCAGCCTGTACGGCGGTACCTACAATCTGTTTCATTACACGCTTCCACAGCTCGGCATTACGGTAAAGTTTGTCGATCCGTCAGATCCGGAAAACTTCCGCAGCGCCATCACTTCAAAGACCAGACTCCTGTACGGCGAAAGCGTCGGCAATCCGAAGCTGAATACCCTTGATATACAAAGGGTGGCGGCGATCGCTCATGAAAACAACATCCCGCTGATTATCGACAACACAACTCCGTCACCCTATCTGGTAAATCCGATCAAACATGGTGCCGATATAGTCGTACACTCGGCAACCAAATTCATTGGCGGACACGGCACCTCCATCGGCGGTGTCATCGTTGACGGCGGCACCTTTAACTGGGGTAACGGCAAGTTCCCGGAAATCGCCGGGCCCGATCCATCGTATCACGGCGTCAACTTCTGGGAGGCGCTGGGGAAAATCGCCTACATCATCAAAGTGCGTGTTTCACTGCTGCGGGATCTGGGGCCGGCCGTATCGCCGTTCAACTCCTTCCTCTTTCTGCAGGGGCTGGAAACGCTGCATCTCCGTCTGGAACGGCACAGCACCAATGCCCTCAAGGTGGCAAATTTTCTGAAAAATCACCCCAAAGTCGGCTGGGTCAACTATCCCGGTCTGCCGGACAGCCCCACCCATGAGCTGGCCAAGAAATACCACCATCGCGGCCTGTTCGGTGCTCTGGTCGGTTTCGGCCTCAAGGACGGGACACTGGAGGATGGCAAAACATTTATCAACGGATTAAAGCTCCATTCGCTGCTGGCCAACATTGGGGACGCGAAATCGCTGGTGATTCACCCCGCATCCACAACACATTCGCAATTAACCCCGGAAGAGCAGCTCTCCACCGGTGTGACGCCTGATTTTATCCGGCTGTCAGTCGGCATCGAGAATGTGGACGATATTATTGCCGATCTGGAACAGGCACTTGCCCAGGTTGGCAAACAGGATAGCCCGGCAGATTCCGGCGGATTACTGAACAGGGTTAAACATCTGATCACAGGCAAGTAGCAGTACTGTTATTCCATGAAGGCAGAACCGGGGTGACCCCAGCGGCACCCACGGTGGCTGACCAGTTAAACTGGAGGCCGGTTATTCCCATCAGGGGTGCCGGCCTTATTTTGTCTACAGCTTCGGGAGTTTCCCGATTATCTAGTTTCCGTCCGGAAAGGGTGCTTTTTCTCCCTGGCGGCGTCAATCTGCGGCCTTACGTGTGCGGCGTACCGATGTACGCCTCCGTGTAATCCCTTGATTTCCTTGCCAGGAGAAAAAATCCCCGCTTTCCGCTACGGAAACCAACAGTTGCTCATCCGGAGTTTCCGGA
>CAINRC010000027.1 GCA_903852495.1 uncultured Geobacteraceae bacterium
ATTTTGTAGACGGGCTTTAGACGATCTTTTTGATAAAATGGAGACACTGGGTGAGCTTGTTGACAACGGACCGGTGAAAGTACCATCAATAATAAACGAGGACTGAAGCGGTCACTACGGTTCGAATCCCTACAGTTCATTCTAACAAAAATTGATAATATCCCGCAACCTATTGAAACATCTAAGCAATTATTTTTAGGGGTATTTTGGGGGGTACTGACTGCATTGCGCCCTTCTTGATACTTTCTTCAGCTGGAATCCTTTGTTTCCTCTTTTTTGGTCGTGTAAATTCCAAGAAACACTTGACTCACCGATATACCGGTTATAAAATAAAGAAAAACATCAAGTATATCGGTGGTGCATCATGCAGACGACCAAGCTCTACGAAATCCTCTCCTCCTACAATCGCTATTGGACCACTGGTGACATCGATGCCGGCATAAAGCGAGACCTTCTCCCTAACTGCCTCGGGCAGCTTGACTCCAAAGAAGTTGTTGTCCTCAAGGGGGTTCGCCGGTGCGGCAAGTCAACTCTTATGGCACAGGTTATTCGGGAGCTACTTGCCCGTAATGTCCAGCCAACCTCAATCTTGCGTGTCAACCTGGAGGAGCCGTTGTTCTCCTCGGAATACTCCGTGGAGCTGCTGGAGCAGATATATCGCACCTACCGGGATCGAGTGCAGCCGGAAGGGAAGTGCTGGCTCTTCATGGATGAAGTCCAGAATGTAACGGGCTGGGAGAGCTGGGTGCGGGGACGCAGTGAAACGGAGGATATCAAGATATTCGTCACCGGCTCATCGTCACAGATGCTCTCCCGCGAAATCGGCACCAAGCTGACCGGCAGGCATGTGTCATTTGAGGTCTACCCGCTTTCATTTCAAGAATTTTTGCGGTTCGGTAATCTGGAAGTCGGGACCGAGCTTGACTATACGACCCGGAAAGCGGTCGTCAGAAAATCGTTCAGCGATTACCTGAAGTACGGTGGGTTCCCGGAAGTGGTACTGAGAGAATCAACCGATGACAAGGAACTCCTGCTAAAAAACTATTTCGAGGATCTGCTATACAGGGACATCGTCACCCGCTACGAGATCAGGGATGTGTCTAACCTGCGCAATCTGGCAGTATACTTACTGACCAACGTCGCCAAACTAACCAGCATCACCAAGCTGAAGAACAACTTCACCATCTCCCAGGACAAGACCGAGAATTACGTCTCGGCCATCATGGAGAGCTATCTGCTGTTTCAGTTGCAGAGGTTCTCCTATTCGCTCAAGAGCACAATGCGAGCCGGGTTCAAGCCGTATGCCATCGACACAGGACTACGCAACCGAATCGCCTTCGCCTTTTCCGAAGATATGGGATGGCTGGTGGAAAACGTGGTCTTTTGTCACCTGAAGCGGCAACATGAAGAGGTCTACTATCACTCTGAAGGCAGCGATACCGACTTTGTGGTCAAGGAGGGGACAAAAATCACCAAGCGGATTCAAGTCTGGTATGAAGATGTATCAGTGACCAGCATACCGGATCGGGAGCTGGCCTGTTTCCAAAAACCTCTGGAAGGCCATGAAGAGGCAGAATCGATACTGGTGACCAACGATTTTGAGGAGGTAATCGATACCGCTGGTGGCAGGGTTCTGTGTATTCCTGTGGCAAAGTTTCTGCTGGGACTTGGTTTCGGTCGATAAGATAAGCTTCTGACCATCAGGAAATCACAGTATATCATCACTCAAGTTACTAGAATTGGGGGTATTTTATATTGACAGCACTTTGAGGTCGGTCTGAGCTCAAACTTGTATGCTAAATGCCCATAATGAACCGTAACAATAACGGCAATCTTTTATTGTAAGTGTTATTCCAATAACACATTTAATTGCCTAAGCTCAGAAAATATGCTATCACAGCAACACTATGGCAAAAAAACAAACCGCGACAATTCAGATTTTTATTGATGGCGAGTGGATTACTGCGGGGGAATTCGACCCTGTTGGATCCAGTCATGAGTCGGGTGGTTATTTTGAATATGATGGTGACTATGGCATCAATTATATACCTATTGAGACACCATCTTTACGTGTTGGGTTGAAATATCCCGTAAACTTCGGGCTATACCAAGAACATCGTTGGTTTGCCTTTCTTCTCGACATCCTCCCATCCGGTGCCGGCCGCAGGGTCTGGGCGAAACGCTTAGGGATAACGCAAGATTACTCCTCTGACCTTCAAATGCTACTTAACGGTGCGGGAAATGCCCCTGGTAACATTCGTGTATTGGAAGCGGCAATACCTCCATTAAAAAGCCATCCGGGCTTTAAAAGGGAAGAAGTTGTTGCCAAGAACGCTGACTTTATCGAATATGCCGAAGCTCAAGGGGCAGTCGTGGCTGGCGCTACAGACGTTGCTGGCGATGCTCCCAAATTTCTCCTTTCCCGCGCTAAAAACGGATCTTGGCACCCTGACGGAGCTCTCTTTGATGAATATATCCAGGATTGCTGGTTGATAAAATTTCCACGCGGAAAAAAGGAAGGTGACTACACTGTTTTACGCAATGAGGCTCCATATTATGAGGTGGCAAGACGTTTTGGTATAAGAACCGGCCGGCCGCTTGAATTTGAAAATGACTCTTTGTTTATACCGAGATTTGACCGAGTGGCCGGTGAACCACTTTTAAGACTCGGACTCGAAAGCCTCGCATCTGCTTCAGGAATATCCGCCTACGGCGTCCTGACATATCACGAAGACCTTTGCAAAACTATTTCGGAATTTGCAACAGACTCCAAGGGCGAGATACGGGAATACCTACGCCGAGAAATTCTAAATTTGTCTTTGCGAAATACTGATAACCATTCGAGGAATACCGCGTTTATAAAATACCCAAATGGTAAAGTCGAGCTTTCGCCGCTGTATGATTTTGCCCCAATGTTTTTGGATCCGGAAGGAATTGCCCGAGCATCGATCTGGGGGCCAAGTATTGAACCGCGAAAAGGACGTCCTGATTGGATCGCCGTAGGAGAGAATCTAGGAAATTTGCATAACGACGGACATGATTTGCTGGAATTCCTCCACTCATTTGCCGAACCGGTGGAAGAACTCCCCACTTTAATGGATCAAGTCGGTGTCGAGAGAGAAGTCATCGCTGGAGTTGAAATACGCTGTAGAGAGATAGCCGCCGATTTACGGCTTGTTGGAGGTAGGTTATGATAATCAGAGCGAAATCAACAAATGGAAAAGAGAAAAACCAAATTATCAGGGAAAAAAAAGAACTCCTCTTCGAGAAGCTGGCTTCAGGCGATATATCACTGGGTGATGCCACTAAGAGCATGCGCAGAATCGTTGGACTAACCCAAAAGGACTACGCGGAGAAGGTTTTGAAGATCTACCCCAGAGTGCTAATGGACATTGAGAATGATCGCGGCAACCCAACGCTGGAGACATTACAGAAAATTGCTAAGCCATTTGGTCTCAAGGTGGGTTTTGTGCGGACTAAAAAAGAAGAAGAAAAACAAAAAAAAACATGATGTAAAAGTAGCCGGACCTTTCACCAAACTTTCACAAAACTAACAACTTTTACCGTCTTTTGCTGGACTTTAATGGACTTTGCTCAGCGAAGCAGGTGCTTGAAGTTGTTAGATATTAGTGGTTTACGGCAAACAAGCAGGGACTACCAAACTGCATTCGAATCCCTACCTCCCATTAAAAACAATAGGTTACAGCTTAACGGCTGTAACCTTTTTTGTTCTCAATTAATTCAAGTAACCTCTCAGGTAACCTCTATCATTTTTTTTGATCAAAAATATATATTATCCCCAAAAACATCATCGCTTTCTGATACGTATTTACGACCACGTTTTTTCCCGGAAACTGGCACTGCAACCGGCTTAACTGGTAACGGATAGACGATCTTTTTGATAAAATGGAGACACTGGGTGAGCTTGTTGACAACGGACCGGTGAAAGTACCATCAATAATAAATCGTCAGATGGTATGCTTTCTGATCCGGCTTATATCTCAACTAGAGAGGAGATTGGGTTCAGAAACACTGGCGTGTGGTTGTCTTTTTGTTAGTTGATGATATTGTTTGTAATGAGCGTAATAAATTAGGAGAAGCCTGAACGTGAGAAACCCCTTTTTCATAACGACACTTTTGATATTAGCCTCTCATATAGTTGCAGCGGCTGAAACTGACTATCTCATACAAGGTGCAAACTATCTTGCAGGCGGTAATTACAGTAAAAAGCTATACCTCAAGGTACTAAGTACGACAATGTCGTAGTCTTCCCTAAAGTGTATTTACCCTTGTTTCAGGACTGGATTTTTGCCTTATTACTTTCCTCATGGCTATGAGGGCAAAGGGCTTATCCATAGCGGGGGCTACCACGTCCCTTTGATTTCTTCCCCCCCTTCCAGAGGGCAGGACTCTAGCGTCTTCCGAGCCTTGTCCCTCATGGCTTATACATCGAGCTGACCGCTCAATAACAAGTTGGTTGGAGCAAGAGAAACCACAATGAAAAGGAGAAACACAATGAAATGCTCTTTTAAGGAAGTAGCAAGCGTATTGTTGGTGGTTGCCGTACTTGTTGTCTGGTCGTGGTCCGGTGCTTCGAAGGTCTGGGCTCAGGAGAAGGGCACCGGTTTGGTACATCAGATCCAGGGAAGCTGGATTCTCGTCTCAATCTACAAAGAGCAGGACGACAAGAAGACCGAGCATTTAGGTTCCAATCCGAGAGGCTCCATAATTTTTACTCCTGATGGCCGCTACTCGGCCATCCTGATGCGGGCAAGTCTCCCGAAATTTGCTTCCAACAATCGCATGAAAGGGACTGTCGAGGAGAACCAGGCCGTTGTCCAGGGGTCTTTCGCCATGTTCGGCACGTACACGGTGGCGAGAGATAAGGAACAGACGGTGAATCTGCACGTAGAGGGGAGTACGTTCCCGGACTGGGATGGCCAGGATCAGATACGGATCATGACCGTCAATGGCGACGAGTTGAAGATCGTAAGCCCCTTCTCGCCCACTGGTGGATCGATCCACATGATCTTGAAACGGGCAAAGAAAAATGACGACCTGATTATCGTCCGCCAAACAGCAAAGACGCCTGAGGCAGTCGTTGAGTCTATCAAGGCTTATGCTGAAGAAAAGAAGTGGGTGTACCTGGGCGCAAACAAAGTCAAGCCGACCCAAGGAGAGGTGACTTTCATCAAAATCTGTGTCCCTTCAGTGGGTAAACTTCTCTGGCCCCTTGGTTTAAAGCTCAGCGCCATGCTCCCATGCGGCAATTTAGGTGTCTATCAAAAAGACGGCACCACCGAAATTTCAATGCTGCACCCTCGGTACATGCAGCTCATCTACCCGAATCCGGAAGTCGAGAAAGCAAGCGCGCTTGCTGCACCACTTTTCACCGACTTACTCGACACTGTTACCAAATAGTGGCGACCCCGGAGACATAAGAGGACTGTGTATTATTGAACCTGATACAAAGAAACCAGTGATGAAGTGTTTACGCAATGGTGTGCCTGATATCCTTACCCTTGACCATAAAGATAACCATTTCGGCGACGTTGGTGGCGTGGTCGGCGACACGCTCCAGAGATTTGGAGATGTAGTTCAGTTTCATGGCCCGGGAGATCGTGGTCGGGTCTTCGATCATAAAGGTCAGCAGCTCCCGTTGTATCTGGATGTTCAGGTCATCAACAAAACTGTCGTCCTTGCAGACCTTCACCGCCAGATCGGCATCGCCGCGCACAAAAGCGTCCAGCGCTTCCTTGACCATGATCTCGGCCCAGTTGGCCATGCGGGGAATGTCGATGTAAGGCTTCAACGGCGGCTCTTCGTTTAACTCACGGGTGCGCTTGGCAATATTGGCACACTGGTCCCCTATCCGCTCCAGATCGGTAACAATCTTGAGCGCGATGGTGATGAAGCGGAGGTCGCGGGCGGCCGGCTGGCGCAGCGCCAACAGTTCCAGACAACGCTCGTCGATTGCTACCTCGGCGGCATTAATCTCGTGATCAAGAGCGATGGTACGCTCGGCCAGGGGTGTATCGCGGTCCACCAGAGACTTGACCGAGTTGGCAATCATCAACTCAACCTTCCCTCCCATGATCAGAATGCTCTGCCGTAAGTCATTCAACTCGACGTCGAATGCGGTGCTGATATGTTCTCGTTCCATTATCTCTCCTGTTTTTGAAAAAACTGATATTTTATGAGCCCGATGACGAACTAACCGAATCTCCCGGTAATGTAATCTTCTGTCTGCTTCTTATCCGGATTGGTAAAAATCTTCCGGGTACCGCCAACTTCAATCAACTCTCCCAGATAAAAGAACGCGGTCACATCGGAAACCCGGGCGGCCTGCTGCATATTGTGGGTGACGATGACGATAGTGTACTTGCTTTTGAGCTCTTCAATCAACTCCTCAATCTTGAGGGTCGATATGGGGTCAAGTGCCGAGCAGGGCTCATCCATGAGGATAATCTCCGGATTGACGGCGATGGCGCGGGCGATACAGATACGCTGAGCCTGGCCGCCGGAAAGTCCGAGGGCGGAATCATTGAGCCGGTCCTTGACTTCGTTCCAGATGGCGGCGCTTTTCAGGCTGCGCTCGACCGCTTCGTCCAGCGTTGCCTTGTCATTTACCCCGGCGATTCTCAAACCATACACAATATTCTCGTAAATCGACTTCGGAAACGGGTTCGACTGCTGGAACACCATACCGATGCGCCGACGCAGCGAAATGACATCGGTGGAGAGGTCGTAAATGTTTTCGCCGTTAAAGCGGATACTGCCGTCCACCCGGGCACTTTCCACCAGGTCATTCATCCGGTTGAAGCAGCGCAGCAAAGTGGATTTGCCGCATCCCGACGGTCCGATAAAGGCGGTCACCTGATGGCGGATCATATCAAGGTTGACCCCCTTCAGGGCATGAGCTGCGCCATAGTGAAGGTCGAGATCGGTGACGGAAAGAATGGGGGTACTGCCGGTTTGTTCAAGAGATTGTGCCATGGTGGTTCCTTATCAATTAGAACGTTGAAGTTGTGTATTTGCTGCGCATCCGGTTGCGAAGGTAAATGGCCGTACTGCTGGCGACGACTACTATGGCAAGCAGCAGCATGGTGGTGACGAACACCATCGGCTTGGCCGCCTCTACGTTCGGGGACTGAAAGCCGACGTCATAGATGTGAAAGCCAAGATGCATGAATTTCCGGTCCATATGGAAAAACGGAAAGTTTGTGTCAAAGGGAAGCGTCGGTGCCAGCTTGACTACGCCGACGATCATCAGCGGAGCTACTTCTCCCGCTGCACGTGCCATGGAGAGGATCAGGCCGGTCATGATACCGGGAGTTGCCATGGGCAGCAGAATTTTTGTCAAGGTCTGGAACTTGGTGGCGCCCAGGGCCAGTGACCCCTCGCGAATCCCCTTCGGAATGGAGGCTAATGACTCCTCGGTCGCGACAATAATCACCGGGACTGTAAGCAGTGCCAGAGTCAGGCTCGACCAGAGAATGCCGCCGGTGCCGAAGGTCGGGGTCGGCAACCGCTCCGGGAAGAACAGGCTGTCGATACTGCCGCCTACGCCATAGACAAAGAAGCCGAGACCGAACACTCCATACACAATTGACGGTACACCGGCCAGATTGTTGACGGCAATGCGCACCATGCGGGTCATAAGGCCGTCTTTGGCGTATTCGCGCAGATAAATGGCCGCGACCACACCGAACGGCAGGGAAAAGATGCTCATAAGCAGGACCATCATAACCGTACCGAAGATGGCCGGAAAGAGCCCCCCCTCGGTGTTGGATTCGCGGGGATCATCAAGGAGCAGTTCGCGGACCCGTTCCAGATAGGCAGCGCCTTTGGCAAAAATCGACATGCTGTTGGGTTTCTGCAGGGCAACGATTTCTGTCAGGGAGATATCCTTGCTGCCGCCTGCCGCATCGGTCATCTGCACCGTAATCCGGCCGATCTCCGCCAGCGTTGCCGTGGCCTGTTCGTTCAAGCGGGTAAATTCCGCCATTTTCTTCTCACGGACAGCAGATAGCTCACTGATTGAGGCAGCATTCTTTTCTTTGCCGCTATAGTCAAGTTTCTGAATCTTCAGTCTGAGACTTTCAGCGGTGTGGTTCAGGTCGGACATCTGTTTTTTTATCTTACCGGTATCAGCCATCTTGCCGGCTACCAGTGTACGAGCCTGAATCAACTTCTCGTAGGGAGTCGCGGCAGTCAGTGCCATCCCTTCTGCGGTAACATCCTTGAGCATACCGAAATAGTTGCCATGCTCGCGCCGTTCCAGAAGGACGGCATCTGCCGGCGTAGTACGGGCAGCAATACCTTTTTCGTCTATCCAGCGGAAGTCCTGACCGAATACATCCCGGTTGCCGACTTTAAGCTGCAGTCGCCGCTCTCCGCTGATGGGGTTTTTCTCCTCCTGCGTAATCTGACCGAGTACGGCAGAGCCATCCTTCAGCTCGAACTTGACGAGTGCACGGGGCCAGAAATAGCCGAGACCATTGGTCATTACCGTCCCGACCAGCGTGAGGCTCATGACCAGTATGATGGCCAATGCGGCACCGGTTGCCAGTACGTAGGGTTCACCTGTTTTCCAGAATAGTTTCATAGTAGTACCTTGTAAGCTTTACCGTGGTGGTTCATTAGTATCGGCCGTATTTCTTCCGGAACCGCTGGCGCAGCGCTTCGGCACCGGTGTTGATGAGGAATGTAAAAATAAACAACAGTACTGCCGAGAGGAACAGCACCCGGTAGAGTGAGCTGTTGAGCGGCGCTTCCGGGATCTCGACAGCAATGTTTGCCGACAGTGAGCGGAGACCGTTAAACAGACTCCAACTCATGATTGGTGTGTTGCCGGTGGCCATCAGCACGATCATGGTTTCACCGATGGCCCGGCCAAAGCCGATCATGATTGCCGAAAAAACACCGGGCAGCGCTGATGGCAGTACCACCCGCCAGGCGGTCTGCCAACGACTGGCACCCAGCGCCAGAGAGGCTGCCGTCAGATTGCGCGGCACGTTGGAGATAGCGTCTTCGGCGATGGTGAAGATGATCGGGATCACGGCAAAACCAAGTGCGATGCCGATAATGACACCGTTACGCTGGTCGTAGCGGACACCCAGGGTGCTGAACAGCCACTGCTTGAAGTCGCCGGCGAACAGGTTAACCTCAGCCACCCCGCTGAGCAGGAAGGCGAGATAAATGCCCAGAATAACCACCGGGATCATGGCGGCAAATTCATGGCCACGGGTGGCTCTCTGCAGCGGTGAAGCGGTTTTGATCCGTTTCCAGAAGAAGATCGTCAGGAGCAGCATCAGCGGCACAATGACGATGCTCAAAAACACCGTCAGGATGCTTTTGTCAATCAGCGGAGCGAGCCAGAGCCCGGCCAGAAAGCCGATCACCACCGAAGGGATGGCGGCCATAATTTCAACCACCGGCTTGACGCGCCCTTTCAGTTTCAACGACATGAACTGGCTGGTGTAGAGAGCGGCCAGCAGCGCCAGCGGTACGGCAAACAGCATGGCAAGCAGTGTTGCCTTGATAGTGCCGAACACCAGCGGAACCAGGCTCATCTTGGGTTCAAAGTCGTCATTGGCGGCTGATGACTGCCAGGCATATTCCGGCTTGTCATACCCTTCGTACCAGACTTTTCCGAACAGGGTGCCGAACGAAATTTCGGGGTGCGGTATGTCCATTTTCCAGGAGGTCAGTGTGCCGGAACGATCGAGAACCGACAGGGTGTTCCCCTTGGGTGACAGCGCCGCGTGGGTGATCGGTGCTGGTGGTTTAATAGTCAGCAGATTGCGTTCCGAGGTCATGTGGTCGACATTGATGGTGCCGGTGTCACCGGAATACAGGGTCTTGTCACGGGGTGACGGGATGATGAAGCCTGTTTTGCCGACGTTGGAACGGAGGGTGTGAATCCGTGTCAGCCGTTTGTCCTCACCGCTCCCGGCAACGGTGGTCGGGAACCAGGTTGTCAGGGAGCCACTGGCATCACCAACAGCAACGGATACATCCCCCAGCACCA
Source organism: uncultured Geobacteraceae bacterium (assembly GCA_903852495.1). GTDB lineage: Bacteria > Desulfobacterota > Desulfuromonadia > Geobacterales > Pseudopelobacteraceae > JACRCG01. The sequence continues at coordinate 10,034 of CAINRC010000027.1, forward strand.
GAGCAAGTGACGTGATCGCTGTGCGCTTCTCGGAGGCAGCGGTGCTTTCCAGCAGATTGATTTTACCCGGTTCGGAGATATCCCAGCGGAGCAGCCAGCCGTTGTCCGTCCCGGCATACAGATAGTGTCCCTTCGAATCCACCGTAAGTGCTGACAGATGGCCCGGCAGCGGTTCCGTAAGCTCGGCGCTGGAAGTACTCCGCTGTTCATTGCCGAGCAGGTCTTTTTCCGCCAGCTGATGGGTTACCCGAATGCGGTCACCGACCAGGCGGTCGATACGGACGGCGCCTTTCCCTTCGATCGGCCGGGCAAAAGAGTGCACGATGCCACTGGAGGCTGCGAAAGCAAGGTCGTCTTTCAGGGTGACGTCATGGGAGAGGGTTACCGTGCCATCCTTCTCTTTGGCAGAAGCCAGCGCTACGGTTACCGAGCTTATGGCGCCGTTGTCCCACAGCAGGTTATAGCTTGATTTGCCGATATATTCGGCGGAAGCAACCCGAACAGCTCCGGCAGGAATACCAGGGGTTTTGATGCTGGCAGAGACTGATCCGTCAGCAGCCTTCAGGAAATGAAAGGTGCCGGTACCGTCAAGGATGAATGCCCCGTGCTGGTTCTCTTCAGAGCCGATCGCCAGCACCGTGCCGGATGAGATAGTCGTCGGTACTTTGACGGTGGCGGCAATTTTGGCGGACGGCGGGTAGAACAGCGGCAGGGCCACCCGGGAGATCATCACCAGGATCCAGACCACCGAAACGATGACGAAGACACCGCCGATGCGGATCATAATTTCGGCAAGACGGTCGTTGCGCCGGGATTTATCTGTAAAATTCTTTGCCATGAATGCCATTCCTGATTTTTACGGGACGATATTTGTAATTGCGGTGCAAAAAAAATGATGGCGTAGGGGCGAACCTTGTGTTCGCCCCCACGGAGAAATTATTTCAAAGTTTTCAATTGATCTTCAACAAGTTTGGCGGTCAGTGGATCGTAACCATCCTTCACGACAATATCCTGGCCCTCTTTGGAAAGGGTGTAGCGAAGAAATTCTTCCACAACTTTCGGCAGCGGCTGTCCCGGTTTTTTGGCGACGTAAATATACAGCATACGGCTCATGGGGTACGATTTATTCAGCACGTTGGCGTAGGTAGCTTCGGCGACCTTGCCACCTTCTTTGTCGGTCAGCGGTACTGCGCGGACACCGGAAGTTGCATAGCCGATGCCGGAGTAGCCGATGGCACCGATATCTTTGGCAACACCTTCAACAACGGAAGCGGAGCCGGGCTGTTCTTTGACGCTGTTTTTGAAATCACCTTTGCTCAGGGCGTGCTCTTTGAAGTATCCGTAGGTGCCGGATGCGGAGTTACGGCCGTACATGCTGATCGGCATGGCGGCCAGTTTGCCGGTTACGCCAAGCTGTCCCCATGTGGTGACATCAGCGCCGCCCCGTTTGTGGGTTTTTGAGAAGATGGCATCAACCTTGTCGAGAGACAGACTTTTGATGGGGTTGTCTTTGTTGACAAACACGGCCAGGGAATCAAGTGCTACGCCAATTCTGGTCGGTTTGTAGCCGTATTTTTTCTCAAATTCTTCGATTTCAGAGCTCTTCATTTCGCGGGACATGGGACCAAGCTGTGCGGTGCCGGCGATCAGAGCGGGGGGGGCAGTGCTGGAGCCCTTGCCTTCGATCTGGATGTTGACGTTGGGGTATTTCTTTTTGAAACCCTCTGCCCAGTAGGTCATCAGGTTATTGAGGCTGTCCGATCCGATGCTGCCCAGGTTACCGGCGACGCCGGCGGCGGGGGCGTAGTGCTTGATTTTGGCGTCCACGACCGTTTTTTCGGCGTGAGCGGCTACAACGGTGACCATCAGCAGTGCGGCGGTCAGGATTGACTTCTTGAACATTTGAGTGTTCCTCCTTGAATGTGTTGTTGCGATATATTTGTCATCATAACAGAGTATTGTTACAACAATGTTACAGCTTGGAAAATACTCGGTTAAATCTTTACCTGGTTATGAACACTTTTTTATGGTGAAGGAAAACTGTGAACCTTTTTTTGGTTCGCTTGTTACTGAAACAGTACCGCCATGAAGCTGCACGATATGCTTAACGATGGCCAGACCGAGGCCAGTACCGCCCTGCTCGCGTGTTCTCGCCTCATCTACGCGGTAAAAACGTTCAAATATTCTCGGCAGATCTTTGAAGGGGATGCCAATACCGGTATCAGCCACCGACACCCTTACATATTCGCCGTCATCCTCGGTAAACAGGCGGACGCTTCCACCATCGGGAGTATATTTGATGGCGTTCTCCAACAGGTTTATCACTACCTGTTCAAGGCGCCCCTGATCCGCCATCACTCGGGGCAGCAGGCCACTGACAGTTTCATTGATTAACGCGATATTTTTTTGTGTGGCACGTTCCTGAAGCAGACTGCAGGCCTTTGCTACCGTGCTTGAAACATCCAGTGGATTGAGTTCAATAATCGCTTCTTTCGTTTCGAGACTTGATAGTGTGAGAATATCGTTTATCAGATTGGTCAGACGTTCTGAATGGCTGGAAATAATTTCGACAAAGCGGACTGACCGAATCGGGTCAGATTTCAGGGTGCCATCCAGCAAGGTTTCAGCGTAGCCTTTTATTATCGTCACCGGTGTCCGCAGTTCATGGGAAACATTGGCAACAAAATCGCGGCGCATGTTTTCAGCTTTCTTCAGATTGCTGATATCGTGAAATACCGCAACAACACCTTGCCTGACCCCGTCGACATTCAGCGGGACCCAATGGGTAAAGAGGGTGATGTCGTTAGGCTGAATGGAAATCTCCCGCACCAGCTCGCTTACTCCCGGCTTGTCGAGATCTTTGAAGGCCTCCTGCAAATCGGGGTGGCGTGAGATTTCCACGAGCTTTTTGCCCTCAACCTCGCCGATAATCGAAAAGAGTCGGCGAAAGGCAGGGTTGATCATGGTTATGACGCCATCCGGAGCTGTTACCATAATTCCTTCACCCATGCTGCGGAGAATGGTATCCAAACGTTGCTTTTCGGCCGAGAGGTGCTGCATCTGATCGCCAAGCCGTTCCGACATATCATTCAGCACTGTGGCCAACATGCCTATCTCATCGTTTGAAATCACAGGAATTTTGGTTTTACTCCCCCCATAGCCGATGTGGGCGGCGGCATCAGCCATGTCACGCAATGGCTTGGATGTCAGGTTGGAGAGGAAGTAGCTGAAGATGAGTGCTATCAGTACCGTTATGGTGGCGGCTCCGCTTACCAGGCCGTGCAGTGTATTCCTGGCGGATGCTAGGTATTCAAGGGGCATGGCAAGGCGGATGATACCGCCAGTTGTCGCGTTGCCGTACGACACAGCCGAGTACACCATCGTAGTTTGCAGTGTGTCAGAATAGCGTAGGGCCGTGCCGCTGCCATTCTTGAGCGCCTCTTGTACTTCCGGGCGTTGCAGGTGATTCTCCAGTTGCGCCAGATGCGCCTGCCCCACATCTGAATCACCCATTACTGTACCATTTAAGGCAATCAACGTGACTCTGGCTTTAGAGGCAGCCCCCAGCGATTCAGCAAGCTGCTGCACTGTTTTGACCTTCTGGTCGTTCATAACCAGCAGGCGGGCCAAATCTCCCTGTCTGGTCAGGTTGGCACGACTCTCTTCAATCATTATCTTTTGCAAGCTTTGGTTGAAGTAGATATAGAAGCATCCGGTGATCAATACGATCAGGAAAATATAAGACCATACCAGTTTAGTTCGAAATCCCATTCTGTTACTCCTCGATCTTGTAGCCGAAACCACGGATGGTCTTGATAATATCTCCCGATGCGCCGAGTTTACCGCGCAGACGGGTTACATGTGTATCTACGGTTCTGGTGTCACCCGTATTGCAGTAACTCCAGACCTTTTGCAGCAGTTGTTCACGACTCTGCACACATCCGCTCGTTTCAGCCAGATACAGCAACAGCTTGAACTCCGTACTGGTCAACTCAATATCAATACCTGCGCTCTCCACTGTGTGGCGCTGTCTGTCTATAATGATGTCGCCTATCGTGAACACATCGCGGACCGGCACCGTACCGTTATGTTCAAAGCGTCTCATGACCGCCTTTACCCGTAAAGCCACTTCCCGCATGGAGAACGGCTTGACAATATAGTCATCGGCCCCAACCTCAAAGCCGACTACCCGGTCTATTTCATCGCCTTTTGCTGTAATCATGATAATTGGAATAGAAGCTGTACAGGGATCCTTCCGGAGCTCCTTGCAAATATCAGTTCCCAACATGCCCGGCAGCATAAGATCCAACAGGATAAGGTCCGGCAAATCGTCTTTGGCCTGCTTGAGACCAAGACTGCCATCATGGACACAGCTAGCAGCATATCCTTCCTTCTCAAGATTAAACATTAGCAATTCGGCCAGGTCTTTTTCATCTTCGATAATCAATATATTTTTCATGTCTCACCCCAATTATTTACTCTAGAACGCAGATTACCATACAATTGTTACAGTAATGTTGCAGTTGGATAAAGATTTTGTAGATTTTGCGTCCTTCGGCGGTGAAGGCAAAAAATTTTACATAACTTTTATCTTACCTCCACGTGATTGTAATAATGGTTGTGTATAGTGGTAAGAAAAAAAGGAGTTTGCGATATGAAAATGAGGCTTACTGAAGACTATTACTTCTGGTGCTGTGACTGGTGTGACAGTGAAAATCGGGTGTTCTGGACAAAGCTGGAGGAAGGGACCACATGTGGGGCATGCCACAAACCAATGAATCTGTTGGAGATAAAAGACGTCGTTACGGAAGGTAAAATTTCGGCGGGGTTGTGTTAACTATGCGCCGGTGGGTTAACAATCTGGCTAAATGGTGTCGTCTGCCGGCATTGGGTGGCTTTGCTGAACTCGATATACAGATCGATAAGATGCGTATGTTGAGAGATTCGTACCAGCACGGGGTTAAAAAGACACAGTACGGAACGTCTGCAGAGGAAATAGCAAGCACCACAGTGCCTGCCTGACTGTGTGGTCAATCAATGTCCACGATACAGTTGCATCAGGTAAATTACAATTTCGAAGGCGATCAGGACAATGATGATCCATTCTAGGCGGGCGGAACGGCGGGCGTGGGAAAGGCTGGTAAAAACATCGGTCATATCAAGCAGCGTTTCCGACTTGTGCTTGATTTCCTGATACCGTTGGTTTAACTCGAAGAGGCTCGCCATGGTAAGATAAAGACGGTCCGCCTCAGGGTTATCCCAAGTGCTGTCAGGTTTATCCAGCACCATGATATGGGCAATTGAGGTAAACTTAAAACTGAGGATTGAGGAAGCCAGCCGTGCCATATCACGGTCAGGAAGCTCCAGCTTGCCTTTGCCCAAATTGACTATTAACCCTTCAACCTCGTCGAAGACCACGTCGATCCGTTCCTCTATCCGCTCCAGCGCCACCGATTTAGCGATCACAAAACAGATGATATCTAAAAAAGACAGATTGTATCGAGGCATAACAGCACAATCGTTGGCTATGGCCGGATCACGCTCAGGGTCTATCTCCAGCCGGTATTCTTCGCGGTAGGGCAACTGAATCTGCCCTTTGAGGGATTCGGCATACTGGGGAATGCTGTCCAGGAAGCGGATAATGATATCAGCGGAGCAGTTGAGAAAAACCACCCCGCCAAAATAATAGAGATAAACTCGCTCTGTATCGTTGCTGGTAGCTAATGCAAAAGTCAACGGGTTGAGCTTCATCGGCTCTTCCCATCGGTATTTACGGGTGATGCCGAGTTTTACGGCCAGGCGGTTTAAGTCAAGTTCACCGCCGAAGGCAAATGCTTTGAAAGTGAATAGTTCCATCGGCCCCTGCATGTAGCTGTTTATCCTACCCTTTGTGTTTCAGCTCACTCAACTCTTTTATGCCGATATTGTGCAGTCCGGCATCATCAGAGGCGCACATCTTCTGCACGAGTTCTTCCCACTCATGAGTCGAACCCGACTTTTCCGTTGGTAGTGCTCGCACTTTCCGGCCAATTTCTGCATACTTTGATTTGTTAAAAACTATCATAAACAGTATCCTCCGTTTTGAAACCGCTTTCATCCTGCAAAATATATTCAACGTCCTAAAGCTCTATCCTCGTTTTGATCTGCCGACGTACGTTTATTTCACTATATCAGTTAGAATGTTACAGGAGTGTTTCAAGCGTGTAAAACTTGCGTCACGCCGCCAGGTTCGGCCTTGTCAGTCTATAACTCAGGCCACTCACCACCATCGATGATGACTGTCGGCAGCCCCATCGGTCCCAGCACCTTCAGAAACGGTTCCGGGTCAAACTGCTCCATGTTCCAGACGCCTGATTCATGCCACGTGCCGGTCAGCATCATAATGGCACCGACCACAGCCGGTACGCCGGTGGTATAGCTGATGGCCTGGGACTGGACCTCTTTGTAGCAGGCTTCATGGTCGCAGATATTGTAGATGTACACCTGCTTCTTCTGGCCATCCTTGGTGCCTCTGGCAATGACGCCGATACAGGTTTTACCTTTGGTCAGCGGGCCAAGGCTGCCAGGGTCCGGGAGGAGCGTCTTGAGGAACTGGATGGGGACTATCTTCTGGCCGTTGAATTCCACCTCGTCGATGCGGGTCATGCCGACGTTTTGTAGCACCTCCAGGTGCTTCAGGTAGTTGTCCGAGAAGGTCATCCAGAACTGGGCTTTCTTGATGGTGGGGATATGCTTGACGATGGACTCCATCTCTTCGTGGTAGAGACGGTAGCAGTTCATGGGCCCGATCCTCTCGGGGAAGTTGAAAATCCGCTTGGTGGAGAGCGCCGGGGATTCGACAAACTGGCCGTTTTCCCAGTGGCGGCAGGTAGCGGTCACTTCGCGGATATTGATCTCCGGATTGAAGTTGGTGGCAAACGGTTGACCGTGGGAGCCGGCGTTGGCGTCGATAATATCGATCTCTTCAACGACATCGAGATATTTTTTGGCAGCCAGGGCGGTATAGACATTGGTTACGCCCGGGTCGAACCCGGAACCGAGCAGGGCCATGATGCCGGCCTGTTTGAACCTGTCCTGATAGGCCCACTGCCAGGAGTATTGGAACTTCGCAGTATCCAGTGGTTCGTAATTGGCGGTGTCGAGATAGTCAACGCCGGTTTCCAGGCAGGCATCCATGATGTGCAGATCCTGATAGGGAAGCGCCACATTGATGACCAGCTTTGGTTGCACCTGTTTGATCAGGGCTACAAGCTCAGGGACGTTGTCGGCATCCACCTGAGCGGTAGTAATGCTGTTGCCCAGCTGAGCGGCAATGGTGTCGCACTTGGACTTGGTCCGGGATGCCAGGGTTATCTCGCTGAAGATGTCGCGGCGCTGAGCGCATTTGTGAGTAACAACCTGGCCGACGCCGCCGGCACCGATGATAAGTATTTTGCTCATTATTACCTCTTGGCTCGAAGGGCTTGACCTGATGGTTTGTTACGCATTTCCGGATGATCAAATTTCCAATACCCACATATAAAGCACCGGCAGCCATCAACTACTCCGGTTTCGTGGAAAATTTGATGATTCATTATCCCAATCTTGGCTCTACATTTTGGACATGTCATGTTGAGATCCCTTTTTCATGGAGTCAATATCATACTGCGGCGCAATACTCACTTGGGTCATAATCATTGTCTGTTTCAGATATATTGTCGCGGCTTTCCAGGTCTTGACCTAGCTGGGTTAGCGCCTTAAATGCGATGACAATTGATTCTTTGGCGGGCCTTTCAGTGCACTCGTCGTAGGCATTCTTCAAGGCTATTATAGCGGTATGGGTTAGAATATTTGTATTGAGATGTGAGATATCCATGACTGACTCCTTTTTAAGGTTTTTGGTACCACCGTAATTAATCTGATCAGAAATACTAGCAAAGAAATGATTACAATAGGGTGCCAGGTTAGCTAAACCTTTGTGACATCACTGGCTTGATGATACTGAAAAAAATGCGCGGGAACCTGGTACTTGGTTCCCGCGCCATTGCATGAAGATGTGTTGCAAATAATCCGACTGGCAATTGTCAATATGTAACTATTTTATGCGAGGCGTGAGACCTACCGTTGCAACTGAACCGGTGTCAGACCCAAACGTTCCAGTCTTCCAGCGATATTCCCGAACAGTCATCATCTTGGCCGTAGAGTCAATCGAGATGACCTGGTAGGAAAGCCGATCAGTGTCCACACACGTGCCACCTACAACGATACCAGCAGCCGCTGAGGTACAGGAAGATGTTTTCGCATTTACGCCCGTAGCTTCGCCTTTCATCGGGGAATCAACACGGAACCATGGGAGATAGACCGGATTTGAAACCGGATCAGGACCTTTGTAACAGCCGGTTGTATTTAGCGGATCACCGGTCAACTTATTGCCATTGGCGTCACAGGTACCCAGGTCATTGTAATTGGTATTACCGTGGAAATAGGCAACAATGTTTTTATGGCGCTGGAGGAAACGCACAAAAGTCCTCTGTGCGGCGATGGTGTCCGATGTAGCTGTCGTAGCTGTCGGCGACACATTTACCAGGAGGTTTTCAAAGCCGGCGGTCCACATTGTTGCTGCCACAGGCGAAGTAGGATCGGTTAGATGTTTTGCCTCGGTATCCGGCTGATCGTGGGTCATAATGACGGCAGGAGTAGTTGAGCTGATCGTTGCAAGATCTTTCTCCATCCACGCCTGCGCATCAAGGTCGGGCCACATGCTGATGAACATGAAATGCACGCCGGCAATATCTCTGGAATAGTACACCTTGTTAGCAGGGTCCTGATATGTTGAAAAATTATACGATGCCTGAGCAGCTGCCTTGGTTGATGTGTCAAAAGTACCCGATTTGACAAACAGGTTGTAGAGAGTGGCCATGACAGTACCGTCAAACGTATTGGGCCCACTGCCGTTGTTCAGGGGCTTGGTTGCACTTGCGCTACCGTTGTTATAACCGATCGCATTTGAAACATCATGATTGCCGGCGAACAACAGCGTCGGGAACTTGAGGGTACCAATAAAACCGGAATTAAACTGATTCCATGAATCCCAGGCCGGCTGAATCTGAGCATATCCTGAAGTCGGGTCTGCCTGCATACGATTTGAGATGTCTCCACCTTGGACAACATAGTTGATGCTTCCAATAACTGCACCGGCATTCACGCCACCATCGCTTGGTAACTTTACTGTGGGCATGGTGTTCATAACCGAAACCATGGCTGAGTTGACCTGCTGGGCATTGCTGTAACCACTGAAAGCGTATGCGGCAGCGCGTTTGATGCCGTAATGTGCATCCGAAGTGTACAAAAGCGTTGCGGTTGTGGCTGGTTGAGCGACGCTATCACTGCCACAGCCACTTATCATGCTGGACAAAGCCATCACAGCTGCCACCGAGGCATAAGCAAATTTCTTTTTCACTACATTCATTTTCCATCCCCCCTGAAAAAATAATAAATCTTAGACAGATTTACTAACACAAGCATGGTTACAACAGTGTTCCGATACAGTAAATGTTTGCATACGGTCTTCAAACACGCCCACTCATTTGTCAGACTTGTAACCATATCGTTACCCGTTCGTTATCCAAGAAAACAAAAAATATGGTATGACTGCACCATCATGAAACCATTCCTGTTCATCAACCCACTATCAGGCAGCTATGCCCGCAAAAGAATCAACATGGTTATCACCCGGCTTAAAAATGCCGGAATGTCTCCGACTGTTTTTTCTGTATCAACTCCAACAGAAATATTCTCCTGCTGTCGGCAGATCAATGAAACTGCCGAGAATCCGCTGGTAATCGTTGCCGGGGGTGATGGGACCATCAATTTGGTGGTAAATGGTCTTCAGCCGGGCAGTGTTACATTGGCGGTGCTTCCCATGGGGACGTCCAATGTTCTTGCCGCCGAACTCGGAATCAAATCGATCAAATATGGTATCAAGCGAATCCTGAAGGGGAAAACGAGGGCACTCTCGGTGGGACTGCTGCATCTGGAGCAGGGTAGTTACCGTTTTCTGCTCATGGCCGGAGTTGGACTTGATGGTTCAGTGGTCAGGGACGTCTGGCCTCTGGGAAAGCGCCTTTTGAAGCAGGGAGCGTATGCACTTTCTGCACTTTTCAGCACCTTCAAATGGGACCGGAGCATGATCGAAGTCATTACTTCTGACAGACAGGTTACCTGTCACAGTGCCATAGTATGCAGCGCTTCGCGCTATGGGGGAGATTATATTATCTCTCCCGAAGGGGATGTTTTCTCACCCGAGCTTACCGCAGTCTGTATCAGTAAAAACAGACGGAGAAACTATGTGAGGCTGGCAATAGAACTGCTTCGCGGAAAGGCCGATACCAGTAACGAACTCATCCGGATTCCGGCTGACGGCCTTGAAATCCGTGGCGTCAAGCCGATTCAGATAGATGGTGACTTTGTAGGATACAGCCCGGCCCGCATCAACTCGGTACCCAATTTTGCCCGTATCATTGTTTGATAAAAGCCAACGGCTGTTTTTTCTGACGTCCCTGATTTCGGCGTATTTTACGTGTGTCACTCAGGCCTCCGCACTGGACATATCCATCGACGTATCAGAGCGGCTTTGTTCGAATCCCGTAGCCTACCTGGCAATTGTGGATGCCGCTGAACTTATTCGCCACTCTTCCCCTCAAACAAGCGTCAAACACAACGCCCGAAGCAGCCACGTGAGGATCGTTCTTCCCGATGTTACTGCCAACAGAGAAAGGTGTGCTCCCGGCCCTTCGGTACGGCCCTATTTTTGTACCGCCGTTCCAGACGCTTCATATCGATGGCAGTCACAAAGAGTAAAAGGAACCATCACCCTTGTTTTAAAAGCGGGAACACCTGAAGGCGTTGCGGCAGGGCTATACGGACTATTGCAGGAAAAGCTCGGCTTCAGATTCTATCATCCCAAAGAAAATATTCCGCCTTCTCTCGATGGCTGGCCTCTCCCGGATCAGTTTACATTTGAAGGTTCGCCACGCTTTGAAAAGAGGGGCTTTCATCTCCACACACTGCACCCGACGGAACTGACAGAACAACTCCACGACCCTTCATACCCAAATGCCTTTGAAGAGGTGAAAACCTATGTCGACTGGCTGGCTCGAAACGGACAGAATACATTTCAGTTCTTTCTGCTGAGAGGAGTCGACCGGGAAAAATGGCCAGCGCACGCCCGCCGAATTGTGTCCTATGCCCAAAGTCGAGGACTTCGCTGCGGTATCCAGATTTCTCTGTCCATGATCCAGCAGCAGGCGTTTCAGGCGATCACCCTGTTACGCCCCTATCCGTCATATCAGCAGCAGGTCGATGACACCCTGGCCTGGCTGTTCCAAGCGCCATGGGACTATGTAAGTCTGGACGTGACGCTGGGTGAGCATCTGCCGTTTCTGGATAAACTGCTGCCTGACGTTCAGATGCATATCGAACAGCAGGTGGAAAAACGTTACGGGGCTCGGCTTATGTACGCCACCCATGTGATCTGCCCCAAAGACGGTGAAAAGGTGCGTCGCCCCAAACTCCCCAACAGCGGGATCATGATCCACACCGTCATGTGCTATTCAGCTTCGGAGGCCAATGCGCCGGTGTACGGCAATAAAAACCAGAGATTCATGCTCGACGCTGCGATAGCTGAAAATAAACGCCGCGAAACCTGGTACTGGCCTGAGTCATCCTATTGGGTTGGTTTTGACTCTTCGGTGCCACTCCTGCTTTTGCCGTACCTTGATGCCAGATGGAACGATATTGAAACCATGGCGAAGCTTGGTGTGAGCGGACATCTTACGTTCTCGTCCGGATGGGAATGGGGATATTGGCTGGTTGATTGGAGTATTGCCCGCTGGTCGTGGCAACTGAAGGATAACGGTAAAAATCGTTTGACGACACCCTTGTCGAGGCTGGCGGAACTGTGCAAAGACCGGGAAATTCAAAGACTCATGGCTCAAGCGTTGCGTCTACAGAACAGGTATCTGAAAGATAAAGAGCTGTTGCGCTATATGTCGGCCCTGGCGCCATTTTCTGAGTTACCGCATCCTTTCGATAAGCCATTTCAACCAGAGCCGAAGTTTCATTACGATTGGCTACTGAATGAGGCTTCGCCTGTTGAAGCAACATTGGTACTCGGCTTGCCAGTGAAAGATCTTGAAAAGTACGCGCTTCTTATGAATGACGTTGTAGAGCGGTTGGAGGGTAGAATCGAGCAACTACACAGGGGAGAAGAGATTGGAGAACTACAGTTCAGGTTGCTATCAGAACTTGAGCGAGGATTACGGGTCACCTCTTTGCGAGCTACTCACCGGGCTTTGACGTTGAAGGCGTTATTGGCCAAACGTGAAGAGCACACCGCTAACCTGAATCATAACAACTTTTCCGAGCCGTTGCTAGCATCGGCTCTTCTGGTACGAAAGAAAGCCCAGGCCATTGTTCAGCGTCAGGAAGATATTTACAGATACCCTGTAGATCAGGTCGCACGACAACGTACAAGCATGACCGCCTATCCGTTTGGCTACCTCTACCCAGCATCAAACCTGTATTTCTGGGAGCGTGAAGAGGAACAGGTTCGTCATGAGCGCTTCGACGCACTGTTCATGAATCTGTGGGACGTACAACGTACGTTGGGACTGGAGAGTTTGTTTTTAAGATGAAAAAACCGGTTAGGTCTTTGCTGGTGTCCTGCCGCAACGGAAAAACGTGTGTAAAGGCCTAACCGGGCAGCGCCTATTTTTTAACTTTCTTCACGACTTTCTTTACAGTAGCGTCTTCTTTTGGGGCCTTTTCTTCAGATGCTGGTGCAGCGGCTTTTACTCTTACTTTTGCTTTGTCCGCACTTTTCGGGATTTTGATGCCCAGATGCTTTTCGATTCCTGAAATCGCTTCACCGCCGTTTTTCCGGTATTTTTGATATCCCACGGCAATCTCATTGTGGACTCTTATAAAAGCTGCCAGTTTGGGAATCAGTGTAATCAGTGTTTTTAAATCCTCCGTTAATGCTACAGCCGACTTTTCTTTTTTTCCCATTTCCGCCTCCCGTTTATTCAAATGAGGTAATTGTACGTATGGTTTGAAAAAGTTTCAAGAATATTATACGGTTGTAACACGACTGTAACAATTTTATGTCTCGGAAAAAACTGCCGGGCCTATTGGCTATTTCAATTTCGTCCGCTGAACAAGCTCTGTCCATAGCTGGTCGAACAATGCGGCGGCCAGGTTTTTTGGTGCAAACATACCAACGGGAGACCTGCGCACTCCCATATATTCAATGACAGAAAGGTAGGGAATGGTGGTTTGCATCACACCCGGCACCCGGTTCTCTTCGTCAATAATAGTATCAACATGGAGTTTCTTGCGTTTATCAACCATAGAGAAGAACGGCATCACCTTGAGTGTCAGCTTTTTATGCTCGCTCACGTACTCCATGATCTGCTCATAGGTTCTCAGGGACAACGTGGTTGGAATGAGCGGCACCAGCATGACGTCAGCCGAATTGAAGATATTTTCCGAGACCAGTGAAAAGCTGGGAGGACAGTCCAGAAGTATGACATCGTAATCATCTTCAAAGCGGCTCAAGAACTCGTTCATGCGCTTTTTAGGTTTCTTTTCACTGTCAAGAAACAGATCCATATGCCGGTAGGAAAAATCTGACGGCAGCAAGTCAAGGTTTTCAATATCGGTTTCCTTAACCAGTCCGCTAATAGCCTTGGTCTTGAACAGCTTCTTTGTGCCGCCTTTGACCTCGGCCTTGATATTAAAATAATAACTTGAGGCTCCTTGTGAATCCAAATCCCACAGGAGCGTTTTCAAGCCGCTTTTAGCGCAAGAGTAGGCAAGGTTGACACAAGTGGCCGTTTTGCCAACGCCTCCTTTGATATTGTAGACGGCAATTACTTTCATGAATCCCTCCGTTATGGCTTGGTGTAATGTGTCGCTTTATTTCCGTGTGCTGCGTCTCTCAAAAAGGCGCAGTATTATCAACGTGACCCAGGCGACAATCAGTAGTCCAACGGCAAAAAAACTGTAAGACACCGGCCACGGGATATTCTTGGTCATCATGGAGAACTCGGACATGCCGCCGATACCGGCAATCACATTGAGCGGCATGAAGATTACGCTCAGTATGGTTAATCTGTAAAGAACTCTGTTTTGATTGATGTTGATAAAACCAACTGTTGCGTCCATTAAAAAGTTGATCTTATCGAATAGAAAAGCGGTGTGCCCGTCCAGCGACTCAATGTCACGCAGGATCTGTTGAGCATCTTCAAGTTGGCTCACTGAAAGTAACTTTCTACGGATCAGAAAGGTGAGCGCACGACGGGTATCGAGAACATTCCTGCGGATGCGACCGTTCAAATCTTCCCCTTCTGCAATATCAGCCAGGGTTTTAGCAGCTTCTTTATCGGTAATAGTCTCGCTGAGCACTTTCTTGCCAACTTCACCCAGTGCTGAATATATTTCTTCAAGCGAGTCCGCAGAATACTCTACGTCGGCGGCATACAGATCCAGGAGCATGCCCATACCGTCAGAGACGTATCCGGTCTGGATACGTGCCCGTAACCGCTGGAGTCTGAAAACAGGTAACTCTTCCGAGCGCACAGAGAAAAGTATATCCCGGAACAGAATAAACGCTACTGGAACGTTGCGGGAATCGCCTTCACGATCAAGCAAAAAATCAGAATGAAGATGAATTTCACCGTTCTCTTCAACATAGAATCGAGCACTGGATTCGATATCAGTGAGATCTTCCGGGTCGGGCAGTTCCAGTCCAAAATAGTTTCCGATCTTGCGCCGGTCTGCTCTGGTGGTTCCCACCAGGTCAACCCAGATTGGCTGGATCTCTTCCAGGTCTTCCACCTGTTCAATAGTGGTCTGGCACAGGCGACCCTGTCGCAATTCAAAGGCGTTCACCACACAGGCAGAGCCCAGATAACTGCTACGACTGGCCAGAGTATCCCGGGTACCGTCAGATACTTCATCCAGGATATCGTCCATTCGCTCGTCGTCAATCTGCCCCCAGACCAGAAACAGATCCTCAGGAGACAGTTCATCGAGTATCTCGGCGATCCCGTCCGGATCCAGCCGCTCAAACAGCAACCGCAGCTCGACCAGATGCTGCCTCTGCACCATGGTTTCCACCAAATCCTGGCGCGGCATGGCCTGTTTGCGGACCATTTCTTCTACAAGTTTGTGCTTGGACAACAGATCCTGAACAATTTTAAGAGACATTCTAAAACATCCTTTGCAGAGAGTGTCTTGCTACGAGTGGTTGCACAAACAGAGACCGTGGCTTTACATCCACAACAGTCAGGCACACCGGTGCATTATTTATGTCTTTAAGAATTTTAAAGACGTATTTATTCTTCAGGCAGCAGACTACCCGTTGTCAGATCTCGTTCTTTCTCGCACATCGGGCAGATATAAAACGTTGCCGGAAGATTCATGTCACAGCACGTCCAGTTCGCAGAACCAGCGCCTTTCTCGGCACTATCCCACGGGTACGGGTCCCGGTTATAATCGTGTCCTATTTTTTTAGACATGTTCTGCTCCTTGATCGTTACCAGAATACAAGCCTGCCGCACGGGGCACGGCGTTGCCAGAAAGGGTACGAGAATCTTTCACCTTTTCAACCACGTGACGGATCGCCTCCACTACCTGCAGCGCATATTTCCGCCGGGTGACAAGTGTCACGTGGTCAGCGCCCTTGACGGCGAAATGAATGCTGTCGGATGACAGATTGGCGAGCTCACTTTGCAATTCAGGATGGCCGGGTAAAACGCCCTTGGCCGCAGACACTACTGCCAGAGGTGTACCCGCCAGACCTCTGGTACTGCGAACCTCAGCACAGATGGTTTCCCACGCAAGCGACTCATCACGCGTTGTCTTGAGGTGTTGGTGCGTGGCAAGGAAAGACATCGCCTCCGCTACCTGCCGTGCAGGCAGTCCTTCCGACCAGACGTTAAAGATCCCGGCAAGACGGATGTATCCAAGTCGTGTCAGCATGGGTACGGCTTCGAGAAAACGGAATCCGCTGCGCATATGGGTGGAAATAGCAGCACTGCGCAGATGCTGATCCGGGTGAACGGCATCCAGCAACACCATCCCGGCCACCTCATTCGGGTAAAGATCGGCGAAGACCCGAATTAAGAGGCCTCCCATGGAGTGACCGACAAGCACGTAAGGAGGGGGGACAGAGGACTGCAGCAGGATACTGCGCAGCCGCCTTGCTGCCAGAACGGCAGACTTTTGAGCGCTGTCCGGCCCGCTCCAGCCGAGTCCACCCCGATCATAGGAAACGACACGACAGAATTTGGCCACTTCTGGTTGAATCCATCCCCACGCGGAAGACATCCCTCCGAGGCCGGCCTCAAGAACTACTGAAGGGCCGAAGCAGCCTGTCGTATGCACATGCAGCCGGCAACCATCGGCCTCAAGGAACCGTCCGGGAGGTTGGAGACTGTACCGATCACGTGCAGTTGCCACTGCCTGATACATCGCACCGAACCCGGTAAGGCAGGGGATAATAGCGGCAAGGCTCCGATATTTCCAACGTTCTCCCGGAGAAAATTGATGTTTTTTCCGGTATTCGTAGGGGGCCCCCGAGACGTCCACCACCGTTAAAAGGCCGGGTACTATCTCCCCGGAATTGTCGACAGCCATGCGTTACTCCGTGACCCGTGCTATCTCAGCGACCGCCCCGCAGGTGGCGCGACATACCTTTGCTGCAAATTCAAGATTTAGCGTGGTCAGGGTGTCAGTCGGCAGATGGAAGTTAGGATTGCGAAAGTTTGTCGTGTCGGTCACCATGATTGCCTTGAAACCTTCGTCCCAGAAAGATGCATGATCGGACCGCCGACTGTCCGGGAGCAGTTCACCGTTACCGGGTACTTCCAATACAACATGTGGAAGATCGCCCCGATATTTTTCTGCTGCCCGTGTGAAAAGTTTCAACAGTTCCCTTGACCGTTCGTTACCAACAACAGCTATGAAGTCACCAGCCTCGGGGATCGAGATTGGAACACCCGGCGGAACCGACTGGATGGCAGTATCTCCGGCATAGGCTACCGATTCGAGTACCAGTACGCCTTCGATGTCCCAGCCGTTTTCGCGGGCGTGGCATGCCAATGCCCGGCTTCCTCGCGTCCCTGAGCAGGGATTGTCGTCATGTTCATTCTCTTCGAGACAAACGCCGATGAAATGGACGGTCCGCTCAAACCGGAATTTTGCCAGCACCCGGGCTACCTCCAGCAGTACCGCCACCCCGCTGGCGTTGTCATCGGCGCCAGGAGACCCGGCGACAGTGTCGTAATGGGCAAGAACCAATACCCTTTCATGCGGACAATGGGACCCGCTCCGGGTGGCTAGTATGTTTCGAAAGATGCGGCCATTATCAGGGAAATAATGATCCGTGACTTCATAGCCAAGTGAGCTGAGCGACTCCGTTATATGAAGTGCTGCTTGCTCAAGTGCTTCAGGAGCCATCTCCGGATGCCGCACCCCTTCAAGCGCCTTGATGTGTCCGCGAATATTGTCAATTGAAACCGTTTCCACGATTAATTCAATTGGAACCATACGTCCCGTCCCCTTTCACCGCTATCGGCTCTTAACTAATCCCAAAATACAAGAGTGCCATGCTCGTCGCGGCCGGAGTCCAGATTCCAGTTACTGAACAATGGTACAGGATTCGAATCCCCGGAACAAATGGCCTGCTCCACCAAACTCCACACCGCCGCAACATTGTCAACGGCCTGGTCGAAGATATCGTCATAATCAAGGTGATACGGACTTTCTGTCGGCACTAATTGATCGCTAATGTACTGCCGGCTGACTTTCTTGTATGCCGGATAGGTAAGGCCGATTTTTGCCGCAATAACATCGGCAAGGGGGAAGAGTTTCACCTCGCCGGCCTTGCAATCAACAGTTTTGGCAATAAATTCCCCATGCCATCTGGCACTGTCCGGAGGATGCGTAGCGAACAGCTCCGGATGGACATCTTCAAGCATCCCTTCCCAGAGCGAGACGATATCCCGATCCAGCCTGGTTCTGTCCTCAGAATCACCGCACCGTGCAACGGTAAGGGCAAAATCGTCCGACTCCCCGATTTCCCCGAGATTCATCCTGCGGAATATATAACTGTCCTGGTTCATTTCACAGATGCGGTGGTGACGCTGGTTTTCAGCATACACACCCACTTTGGCCTGTACTATGGGATGGATGGTCACATCGGCAGCAACATGCGCGCAGTATCCAAACAACCATGCCAACTGTTTGTCACGTGCGATTCCTTTCCCCGCTCTGATGCGTATAATGCCACTTGAAATCATATCGCACGCCCGAGTGTAATGCATGGCGTCGGCCCAATTCGTGGCGGTGGCGTTTTCCCGTACAAGGTTGGGATAATCCGGGCTTACAGCACCCAAGGCACTGTAAGGAAAATATTCCCTCAGGACACGGTAAGACTCTGACGAGGGAGAAAATATTCTCTCAAGTCTGTCGGGTTGCATCAGTTCGTGTAGCAGTGTGATGTGAGCATAGGGGCCCGCCATGTAACCTCCCTGAATTTTGTCCATTGTACGTACTATATTTCATAACCCTTATCTTCTGGGCTGTTTTTCCCCGCAGCTATCATCAGTATGCCGTAGGCGATCAGGAGTATCGGAATGGCAGTTACCAGCCAAGCGGCAAGCGATTTGACCGTTATCCAGCCAAGTATATTCAATGAGGTCAGGCCTGGACCGTGAAGCAATGCCGACAGCATCTGCTTCGGAATCGTCGGCCCCCAGGGGAACAGCCACTCGCCAAGTTTAAAAAATGGAATCAGCAATACCAGTTGAACCGGATAGAGGAGATAGTTCACCGTCTGCAGTGCAACCTGGTTGAGGCCGAAAAGGTACGCCAGCATGATGCCGATGAACGATGTACCCCACAGAAGCGGCATCGTTCCCAGAGCGATCCCGAGGCAAAGTGTCAGTACCAGTTTTTCGGGTGTCATCCCGCAGGTCATGACGGAGCGTAATCGTTGTGCTACAGGGTGGGCATTTCGCTGCCACACATTCTTCAACGTTCGTACGGCGGACAAACTAAATCCGGTCCTGATGCACATGGAAACGGAGCGTGGCGCCAGTTACCGTACTGCGTCCAGTGTAGTAGAATAATACCAGCCAGATGATCTGTAGAAAGAGAATCAGCGCCGGATTCCAGAGGCTTTTCAGGCCGACTGAAAGATCAGGCAGACCGGTCGGCTCATGGGCGAGGAAGAAAGCTGCCGCAATGGCATAAACAACGCCGACCATTCCCATGATCTGATACGCAGAAATGGAACCTGTGCCCCGGTAGTCGGCACGGAGGGTCTCGGAAAACGAACGCCACCCCTGGGTAGCGATGGTGGCGAGCAGAAATGCTCCCGTAAGATGCGATGACAGATACATTCCGGCCGCAATCAGGCCGCTGATGGTGTAGAAAACAGCGGTTACCGCTTGGATGGGAATCACCTCGGTCGCCTCCAACCCCCCGGCATACGCAATTTTTTTGGTACTGCCGAAGAACACGAAGCTGCGTCCCCTGAACAGTCGTTTCAGTAGAACCGAGCTGGTCGCAAGCGGTTTCCCGTAGCAGCAGCCAAAGCTGATGCAGGCCATCCTCCCCAATCCTTCACCAAAGGCGTAGGCAATGGCGATGGCTGCATACGCCGACATGATCGGAATATGAAAAGCCAGCAGCTCGCCAGCGGTGCGGTTGATGGCCGTTATTACGAACGGGGCAATCAGGATGCCGACGAAAACAGCTCCGCCAACCGTAAACGTGTGGGCCTTCTTCTCTACAATCCGGGCCACTAACCGCGATGCCGGCACGCAACAGCAGAGCATGGCCGCCGCCAGGATGGCCGTGCCAATAGGCGGGACACCAGCCGCTCCCATCAGCACCAGCAACACTGCCACTGCAACCAGATAGGCGTTGGCGGTAAGCAGACCATACCAGGTGAAGTTAATGCCACTCCATTCCCTTTCCCCAGTGATGACTGACGGAACTGAAGCAAATATTTGCCACTTCTCGCCCGGCAGCTTTTTAAATCCCCACCAGAAATAGGCGGTCAGAAGTATGAGTGCGGAAATAATTGTTACGGTTTCAATCATTAGTTCCTCCCCGATACCGACGATTTACGTGCTGTGCCGAGCAGCGACCTCACCCGGATATCCGTCTCAATAAGCGGCTTTTGAAACCCCTGGGTGAATCGGCTCGACACATTCGGTTTGTCCATGTTGTCCAGAATGTCCCCGGCAAAATCGATACGTCCCTCCTGAAAAACCAGTATGTCGGTGCTGCTCCCCGGGCGGTACAGGCTCTTGGGCTGTCCCTTCTGCAGGAACATCCCCTTTGTTATCGGCTGCGGTGAGTTATATGCCTCCGAGCTGTATGCCTGAACGATGTCGCCGATCATCAAGGCTACTACTTCGATCATTGCCACCAGTCCGACTCCGGTGCCATTTGGCACATCCGTATCAATTATAGTAACGACCCGCTTGTTTTTTGAATACGGTGTCGCAACGGCAACAACCGCAGTCGGGTTACAGGAATGATAAACTCCGTCGATGGCGTAGGAGTCAACCACCTGACCGGACACCGGGGTGTGGTTGTAGTGGTACTTGTCGGGTGTCAGGCGAAATACCGCAAAATCTCCGCCGCAAAAGGCTCGGTGCCATACAGTGTTGCCAACACCGAACAGCTCTTCAAAAGAGAAAAACTTCTCTTTCAGGAAGAGCAGCGATGTCTCGTGGAAAGAGCCTACCAGCACCCGCGCATCGGCAGGGGATACGACCGCATCGGTATCAGCCGGCATGGGGCGGCATTCCCAGTAGCGGATTCTCCGCTCGAATACCTTTCGAAGCGTATCCAGTTGTGACAAGGGATCAAGGCACTCAGAAAGGTTGATGCTGCAGTTCTCCAGAAAGGTGCGATCAGATAGAACGGGTCGGTCATAATTGACCAGGCTCAGAACATGGGACGACCAACTGCTGGTTAAAATTCTGAAGAGCTTCGTACTGCTTTCGCGCACGTCATGGTAGAGTAACCGAACCATGCGGTCTCCGATCAATTGCTCGGTGACAACTCTGCCGCTATACCGCTCGATATACTGATGCATCATCCCGGTCACTCCTTTGTCTGTCAATTGAATGCGCAGCCGCCGCCTCGTCGTGATACACCTTGAGCAGAATCAGGTTCATCAGGCGCTTCAGGGTGGGGATATCGGCCCGTTCATGCAGGATATCCTCTTTTGCGAGCTCGACAAACCGGCACGCCTCCTGCCCCTGTAGAACCAACTGCAGGGCTTTCCGCAGTTTCTCATCAAGCGTTACGGGTTCACGGTCAAGAATGCTGCTCTCCTCGGCCAGAAATCCGAGCGCCTCTTCAGTATGGCGGCGGCGCAGGGTGCCGCGATAGTAGCTCTCGGCACCAAGATTGAACTCGCTGGCATTGACGCGTAACGGCGATTTTGCGTTCACTTCAGAGAGTATACCGGAGGTGATTCGACCTGCCGCTGAATGGCATCCGGGCTCGTCAAGTCTCAGCTCCAGATCGCTCAGCATATCGTGCAGGCCCATCAGTTCGACCAGATCAGCCGCATCCTCCCGGATTACCCGCAGCAACGCCCGGCGGTATTCATGGATCTGAACGCGAAGATAGCCGGGATACCGACGGCTGGGGCGAATGCCATCAGTTTTTTTGAGGATTTTCTCCAGAAAAGCGTTTTTACTGTTCCTGCTGACAAAAAAAGTGGGAATGCCGATGGCCGCGCCGAAAAAAATCTGCCGCCGTTCGCTTTCCACCGACGGATTGTCCGGAATGTGGACGTGAGTTGTGCCGAGTGCCATGTATTTATAGGCAAGCGAAGTTATGAGGGTCTGCAGGTCGGCAGCCCGCCCCATGTCATCCCCAAAATTCTCAAAGATGCTGTAGTATCTTCCTTCAAAACCCGAAAAGCCCATTTTGGCAAATTCACGCTGTTTGTAGAGCAGATATACCGACATCTGCTGATCGAATACGCCCATGTCGGCAAGATCGCTGCGGAGGCGGTCGCTGTTGCCGCTTTGGCCATTCAGCCCAGGACTGTGCTCAGTGGAGAGCAGGCAGACCAAATAATCAAGCAGGCGGTAGTCGGGGACAAAATCCCCTTTCAGCCTGAACACAGAACTCAGCACCTTGTCCAGAGCCTGCGGCCCGAAAGGGGTCAACGGCTGGCCGAAAATGGAAAGATCGGCCTTCTTTTTCCACCGGCGCCAGATCATTCTCAGATGGGTAAAGTCCAGTTCATGGGGCAGAAAGCCAAGCGCCTTTTCTGGATGGAAATCGCTGAAAGCCAGCCGATAGGGAGCCGCAGTATAGGTACCAACGAAGAGCGGCAGGAAATGTTCACTGATCTTGATGGCCAGATCTCCGTAAAGCTTTTCGTGGACTGCGTTAAAACCGGAGTTACCGTCAGCCATGGCTCGTGTCAGTCTCCGGCTGCCTATACTGATATGGGTACCGTTATTAGCCAGGCTGACATTTGAGAGGTTGGGAAGTACCACCAGGTTTGTCTGGATTATGCCGGCGTCGCGCAGTTTGGCGACCGCATTCAGTTGACTGCGGGACAATACCTGATGGCAGAGTTGCATGTAGCGGAACTTGTCCTCCCCCTTATCCCATCCGGAAAGACAGGGGCTCATGAACAGATCCCGGTAAAAACTGTCCGAGACATGATCGTTCAGTTCTTTCTGCCGAACCGGAGGGTGTGGGGCGAAATAGACCATGGCCTGCTGGCCGCGTTCATCGAGGCCGAAGGCCTGATTGGCGTACATCACCAATAATTGCGTCATGAGAAAGCGTATGGCGGTTTCTTTGGCGATGCCTCTACCCATGCCGTTATCCGGTGTAAGGGAGACGACATTGAACGAAAACGTTTCCGGCGAGGTATTGTCGTTCAGGTAATGTTCCATCAGACGGATGCCGGTATGACGAATAATGTCCGGCAGTATGTGTTGAGAGCCAATAAGGTCGGCCAGAGCGAGTTTAATCAGGTAACTGATCGGAAGGCGCAGCATATCTTCGCCCGAAGTATCACGAAACATGAAGCGGGCTGAATCGGAGCGCGTACCTGCTCCCGGGTTCTGCTTGTCCGCCAGAAGATCTCTTTCCAATACATCCAGAGCGAACCGGGAAAGGTTTCGGCGGGGGAAGCGCACCCAGCTGTTTTCCCAGACACGTGAAGGGTTATCCGCCAGAAACCTTCCAAGATCAGCCACGGCCTTGCGTGGTGTTTCTCCTGCCGCAGCCCGTTTCATCATGTTGGCAAAGAAATTGGACTGTTCTATTAACAACGGCAGGTCAACATCTTCCCTTGCACCGCTTACAACTGCCTGGAGCTCACTTTCCGAGCCGGCGGTCACATCATTGACCGAAAATGGCAGCGTAGCCGCCAGTTCTTCCCGGGAAGCAAATGAAACGCCCATCTGTGAGAAAACCGTTCGAATATTGAGCGGCGCGGACTCTTCTTTTGCTTTGTGTTCTCCAGCCATGCTGTAGTACATACCGTTAGGGGGATTGTTCATATGGCGCATATCATATAGTAAAATTGTGACGGTTACGTTCGTGCCATGTAAAGATTGTGTTACATTTCCCTGCTCACCGTTTTCGCCTGAACTGAATAGGAATTTTTCTCTCCCCTGCTGTCTTGGCGAAACATGATTATCGCCGAACCATCCCACGCTATCCAACGTCTGGCTTTTTTGTTCTGGTCTGAAAAATCAATAATACGGCACGGATATTCCTTGCCTCCGATGGCATAAACCGTGTTTTGCACGAGATGATAGTCCCGCTTGACTACAGCCATTTTTTCAACATCGAGAATTCTCAAGGTAATTTGTGTTTTATCTAAAAAATCCAGGCGCGCTTCGGGGCACTCCATGGTGGTATAGTCATAGCTGTTGCGTGGAACGAGGATGGAGTGTGCAGTCCCCTGTTCACGCACGTCAAACCGGAATGATAAATTATCAAGTCGACCCTCGACATCAATCCGGTCACCGTTTTCCCGGCCTTTACGGGAGTAACTGGTCAGGACCCCTTTTTGAAGCATCCCCTTCTCCATTGAATCAAGGGAATACCCCATCCACAAAAATGATGCCTTGACCGCAGTTCTGGTTTCAAAATGAACTTTCGCTTCACCGCCTTCTTCATTGACGCGCTGCGTAGTGGTGACGTCGCCAATCGTAAACCCCTTGGTGGTCACCGTGTAGTACGTCACAGTTTTTAGCGAATTGCCTGCCGATTGCGCGAAAAACGGGATAAAGAATAATGCCAGGAAACAAGACCACGTTAGGACAGTACGTAATAGCGTCACAGATCTTCCGTTGTGCATCGTGGAGAAAACCTGACCGTAATAATCCTGATGCAGGCAAGAGAAAGCACCAGTAATAAGGTCATGGCAACTTCCTGCCATTCCATCTCTTTATACCAAAATGCCATTACCTCTGTTAACACGGTAACAATAACCGTGTCGATGATGTACGTTACCTTGACCCTGCCTTCAGTAAAATAGGCCAGTGCTGTACGTAACACCTCAACAATGGCAAGCACCGTCAATATATCCACCAGTATGGTTTTGAAGGCGGAATGAGAATCCTGATGAAAAATGAGTCTCAAATCGTAAAAGGTGTAGCCAATTCCTGCCACTATCGTTGTCAGGATAGCAACGATTAACAATGACAGCACAACACGCGCTGACATCTCGAAGAAACGGCTTACGTTCAGGTCTATAACATCTTCCCTCCACATGAATCATTTCCTCCCCATAGTTTTTCTTTCAGTCTAGCAGGGTCAGATTACGATCAGGTTGTGACATGGTTACGATTGTGGAAATTATTTCAGTGCTTTTGTGGGCGCAAAAATATTCTACAAAACAATTACACAACCGAAACATCGCTGTAACATTGGCATGATATACACTCGGAGCATGAACCCATACAAAGCTGATCTACATGTTCACTCGAGCCACTCCAACAAACCAACCTACTGGGCCATGCGCAAATTCAGTGTCCCGGAGAGTTACACATCCCCCAAATATCTCTACCGGGTAGCGCGTGAACGGGGCATGGATTTCGTTACCATCACCGACCACAACGCCATCAGCGGAGCTCTGGAAATAGCACATCTTGAGAACACCTTCATCAGCTCCGAAATTACGGCCCATTTCCCGGAGAATGGCTGCAAAGTTCATGTTGTGGTGTTGCATATCTCCGAAATCCAGTTCCAGTCGATAATGATCCTACGCAAAAATATCTATGAACTGGTGGCGTATCTTCATTCGGAAAAAATAGTACATTTCCTGGCCCATCCTCTCTATGCCCAGAATGAAAAACTGAACTGCGAGATTATTGAACGGTCGCTGCTGCTTTTTACCACCTTTGAAATCAAGAACGGTTGCCGGGCACACCGCTTCAACGGATTCACCAAGCGTTTGGTTTCCTCCTTGAACGAAGCGGTCATAGAGCGTCTTGCCAATAAATATGATCTGCAACCCTCCGGTGAAATCCCATGGATTAAGGGTGTAGTCGGGGGATCTGATGACCACGGCGGCCTGTTCATAGCACGGGCCCATACCACCGTCTACGATACGCCGACTATCGAAGGATTTATTGACGGCATCAGAAACGGCGACAGTTGGGCCGATGGTGAAGATGGCGGACCACTGACTATGGCGCACAGCCTGTACGGCATTGGTCATAGTTTCTATCGGGAGCGCTTGGGGCAGCGCCGGCGCGGTGCTACTCCCTTCGTCAGCGCCCTTCTGGATCGTTTTTTCAACATTGGCGAAGACAAGGGCTCTTTCATCGACACGATTCGTCTATTTATTCTAAAGAATCTGCCCGCTTCACGCAGTCATACAGGAAAAAGTTTTGAAGAAATCCTCGATTCAGAAGCTCGGCTGTTGCTGAGTGACAACCAGTTTATGACCGGTATCAGTAATGCTGACAGTAATCGTAAAATATTTGCCGTAACGAGCCGATTGGCAAACCGCCTGATTTTCCACTATACGCACCGCCTTATGACACTGCCGCTCAACGCCGGTTTTTTTGACTATCTCAATACGGCGGGCACAATAGGGCTGGTCCACGCCCTTATTTCCCCCTACTACCTGGCTTTTCATCACCAGCACAAGGGGAAGGAACTGATTCGGGATATCACAAGGGCATTACCTGAACTGCACTACAAGGAAGTCCCTGAAAAGATAGCTCTATTCACCGACACACTGGATGAGATTAACGGCGTTGCCATAACTATCAAACGCCTGATCAGTACCGCCCGGAACCGTGGGGTTGAGTTGACGGTCATCACGGCGGGAGATGCCAGTGACGTGGTGGTTGACGGTGTTAAGAAGTTTCCGTCTGTTGGCGACTTTGTGCTGCCGGAATATCCAGAACTGAAACTCAACTTCCCACCGATTCTGGATGTAATGGACTATATCGAGCGAGAAGGGTTTACCCGGATTCATGTCAGCACTCCCGGGACGGTGGGGCTGCTTGGGCTTTTGATAGCCCGTATAATGAACATTCCGGTAGCCGGCACCTATCATACCGACATTCCCCAATATGTACGCAGTCTGACTAACGATGAGTTTCTTGAAAAGGCTGCCTGGAGCTATATGATCTGGTTTTACAGCCAGATGGAAGAGGTTATGGTGCCGTCAGTAGGCACACGCGAACAGCTGGCGGCACGCGGTTTGCCGCCTGAACGAATGAAACCTCTGCCCCGCTGGGTGGATACGGAGACGTACTCGCCTGAAATGCGCAACCCGAGCTTCTGGAAAAGTCGTGGTATCGGAATGGGCAGAACCGTACTGCTCTACGTGGGGCGCGTCTCGCGGGAAAAAGGCTTGGCAATGCTGGTGGAAGCCTTCAGAGAGCTGGTAGATAATGGGGCCTCAATTGCTCTTGCGGTCATCGGTGACGGACCGTACCGGGAGGAAATGGAAACAACGCTTTCGGGATATCCAACGTTTTTTACCGGTTATCTGGCGGGAGAACAACTCCAGATGGGTTACGCCTCTGCCGACCTTTTCGTCTTTCCCAGCGCCACTGATACCTTCGGCAATGTGGTTCTCGAAGCACAGGCTTCAGGTTTACCGGTGATCGTCTCTGATGAAGGTGGCCCACGCGAACTGATGATAGATGGCGAAACCGGGGCGGTTTTCCGTGCCGGCAGTAAAAGCGGCCTAGTTGCAGCTATCAGGCTGATAGTCTCCGATCCGGAGCAAATGGCTCGAATGAGTATGAATGCCCGGAACTTTACACTGACGAATGCCCCTGACAGCAGCCAAACTTACAGCACTATTTTGCACCTTGACGTGCAACGGCAAGTAGACACGTGCGCTGCCGGAACTGAGTTCGCAGATGTTGGAGCATAAATAATGTCAAATACGATACCACCCAAACCACGAAGATCCAGGAAACCTGCCGGCGAATTTAATCTTTCGGACCCTTGCTGGTACCTAAACCGCGAGTTAACCTGGTTGGAATTCAATAGCCGTGTGCTGCATGAGGCTGAAGATGTACGTACTCCGTTACTGGAACGCCTCAAATTCATCGCCATAGTCAGTGCCAACCTTGACGAGTTTTTCATGAAGCGCATCGGCGGACTCAAACAACAGGTCGCCGCAGGTATGCGAGAAGTCAGCATTGATGGACTTACGCCACTTCAGCAGATACACGAGTGCTACAAATACATCCGGATTTTGGAAAGCAGAAAATTTGATTTATTGCAGCAGGTTCTTGAGCTGCTCAATGAACGGGGTATACGGATTTGCAGAATAAAAGATCTCACTGCAAGCGAGAGGAAAAAACTTCGTAAGCATTTTGCAACTAACATATATCCTCTGCTGACACCCCAGTCCATCGACCCTGCCCACCCGTTCCCATTTATATCAAACCTGTCACTTAATCTGCTGCTTACCCTGAACAGCGCTTCAGGACCTGATATGCAGTTGGCTCGCGTCAAGGTACCGGTCGGTGCAAGTACTTCCAGATTCATTCCTGTTCCCGGCAGATCTGATTGTTTCGTACGCCTCGAAGAACTGCTTTGCTGCAATCTGGATATGCTTTTCCCCGGTATGGAGGTTGTACGCTGCGACCTGTTTCGTGTTACCCGCAACGCCAACACGGAGACAGACGAGGAAGAAGCGGACGATCTGGTTGAGATGATTGAAACAGAGCTAAAGGAGCGACGTTTTGCGCCAATCGTACGGCTGCAGGTACTTGAAGGAATGCCTGTGTTTCAACGCGGCAGACTGGCTGCGGAACTTGATATCAACGAAAATGACGATGTATTCTTTGTACCGATGTTGTTGGCCATGCGCGACCTGTTTGAGCTTGTAAAACTTGATTATCCGCACCTGCATGACCCGCCACACTACCCGATTGTGAATCCGCAATTGGACTCTCAGCGAAATATTTTTCATATTATCCGCGACGCGGGTTCAATCCTGCTTCAGCACCCCTATGAATCATTTTCATCGTCAGTAGAGCGCTTTCTACGTGATGCAGCCTCAGATCCCAAGGTGCATGGCATCAAGATGACGCTCTATCGCACTTCCAGCCAGAGCCGCATCATTGAAGCCCTGCTGCTGGCTGCCCAAAACGGCAAACAGGTGGCGGTGGTTGTGGAGCTGAAGGCGCGTTTCGATGAAGCCACAAATATTCGTTTGGCTGAACTTATGGAACAGGCGGGGGTTCATGTCACATACGGTGTGGTTGGACTCAAAACCCATTGCAAGGTGATTATGATCGTTCGCCGGGATTTTAACGCTCTACGCTGCTATGTCCATATCGGCACAGGGAATTACCACGCTGACACAGCACGTCTTTACACCGATGTCGGTCTGTTAAGCTGCAGTGAGGCCCTCGGACATGACGTCACGGAGCTGTTCAACTACCTGACAACCGGTTTCAAACCGCGCAGGAAATATAGTCGTTTGTTGACCGCCCCTCGGTTCCTCAAGCAGGCACTGTTAGCCAAGATTGAGCGCGAAACCGTACTGCACCGTGAAAATGGCTGTGGTTTGATACAATTCAAGATAAATGCGCTGGAAGATGGAGACATTGTCAAGGCGCTTTATCTGGCATCTCAAGCTGGAGTCCAGATCGACCTGATTGTGCGCGATACCTGCCGTATTCGGCCTGGGATTGCCGGTCTGTCTGAGACAATTCGTGTTATCAGTATTGTTGGGCGGTTTCTGGAACATTCCCGCATTTACTATTTCAGAAACAATGGATCGGAAGAATATTTTATCTCTTCAGCCGATGCCATGAAGCGCAATCTTGAAGCTCGGGTGGAGGTGCTTTGCCCGGTGGAGACTCCTGCACTTGCCCGTGAACTTCGTACTATCCTTGATATTCATTTGAGCGATACCCGCTCTGCGTGGGATATGCAGTCGGATGGGAGTTATGTCCAGCGAATTTCTACCGACCCTGACATTGTTGACTGCGGTAGCCATAGCCAATTGATTGAGTATGCCGATAAGCGCGTTGTGCAACACCGGAAGAGAATGAAGAAAAAAAACTCAAAAAAAGAGATCGATATTCACAACTAAAAACGGAGGATTACATGAAACTGGAAGAAATTAAAGAAATGGCAAAGCAGCACAACATCAAGGTGGGTAAGTTGAAGAAGGCTGATCTGGTAAGAGCCATCCAGGCAGCAGAAAATAATGAAGTCTGTTTTGAGACCGGCACCGCAGACATCTGCGGACAGGATGCCTGTCTATGGCGCGAGGTCTGCGTATAAGCGAATCTTTCAGGCTTGCGCATTATTTAACCAAATTGTAACTTGATATATCCGCTAAAGCGGATATAATGTGCCGTATGAAAATACAAATACTTTTCCTCTGTACCCACAATTCCTGCCGCTCCCAGATGGCCGAAGCATTGGCCAATCATTTCCTGGGCGACCGCTGCCAAGCCTTTTCGGCCGGTACTGAAGCAACACGGGTCAACCCGCTGGCTGCCTTGGTACTGGCCGAACTGGGCATAGGCACATCAGCCCTCCGCTCAAAAACCATCGATGAATTCGACGACCAGGTTTTTGATCATGTGGTGACCCTTTGTGGTGATGCCAATGAAAAATGCCCTCTCTTTTTCGGGGGAGTTCAACGCCTTCATCGTGGTTTTGAAGATCCTTCACGGCTCAGTGGTAGCGAAGAAGATATTCTGCCAGAATTTCGCCGAGTGAGAGATGAGATTAAAAATTGGATCATCGAATATTTCGGTGAGAAAAAATGAGTGGGTATCTTATTCCCGTTCCAGGTCAAAGATGATTTCAAGGTGGCGAGGAGAACGGCGACGTAAAGGGAAGTAACTGTTCAGGAGTATGTAACCTTCTGGTTTGATCAAGAAATTGCGAAGACAACCGAACTGCCAAAAGCCCTCTCAAACAGATCCTTCTTGGCATTTGCACCGAAAATCTCCACTGATACGTCTTCAGTTGCAGTCAGGTTGATCGTTATAGTTGTGCCACCAAACAGGCAGGATACCTCCCGGATTAAACCGTTTCTCCGACGATCAAGGCCATCCGCCAAGCGCAAAATACCCCCCATGCGGGCAACTGTGACCTGATCCTTCCCCTTCAGATTCTGGAATGCTTCATGTTTTCTCTTGGGAATGGATTTCCGGTGATAGCGTGCTATTTGAGCGATCAGTTCACGCTCTCGCGGTGAGAAGCCAAATAATTCTGAATGTCGGATTAGGTGATACGAATGTTTGTGGTGGCTGCCGTAGCTGATGAAATACCCACAGTCGTGAAGTATGGCCGCCGCCTCAAGAAGTTTCTTCTCTGGTTTTTCTAAGCCAAAGGGAAGCTCTAAGGCATCGTAAATTGACAATGCAATCCCTGCAACGTGCCTGGCATGCTGCTCATCAACGTGGCAAGAGACAGCGAACTCCTTGATGGAGTCTCTCCACGTCGGAGGTGTGCTGCTACCAGCGGTTAGACCCAGCTTCTTCATTGATTTGATTAGTAAGCCCTCGCGGATCCCACGCTCATTAATCAACACCCGGTTCGCATTAAAAAAACGCATAACCTCGTCAATCACCACGACTCCAGCCACAATAATATCAGCCCGGTCCTGGTTAAGGCCTGGAATAGTCCGGCGACCTTTCAGGTCTCTGTGGATCAGCATAGCCAACAGGTGGACTACTTCCGCATGAAGTACCTCGGACCCGTGAATGGATACATAGTTATCTTTACGCATCTGCATAGCCATACAACCAAGTGCCGTAAGGGTCCCGCCAGATCCTATGAATGAATCAATCGATATTTTCCTGCTGGAGAAGGTTCGCTTGAGACTTTCCCGGATGTGTCTCCGGAGTTTGCGAAGTTCGCTTTCTGATATGGGGTCGCTCTTTAAAAAACTGTCAGTCATGACAACGGCGCCAAGGTCAATGGAATAAACCTCTTCCACATGGTTCCCGTATGCCGTAACAATTTCAACGCTTCCCCCGCCGATATCAAGCATGGCGTAGCGTTTCCCGTACATGTCGAAGTTGGAGAGGGCGGATGATGCTGTCAGTTCAGCTTCTTCTACACCTGAAATGATCCGTATATCGTGACCCAACTCCCCGGAAAGTTTTGCAATCAACTCCTTGCCATTTGATGCTGTTCTAACCGCACTGGTGGCAACTGCCTCAACTGCTTCAACATTCAGTCCTGTGATGAGCTGATGAAAACGCTGAATAGCATCAAGTGCCCGGCCGGAAGCTTCATCAGAAATGATTCCTGTTATCGCCAGTCTTTCTCCAAGGCGTACGGTGGCTTTTTCATCATCAAGTATCTTGAATTTGCCGTCATTGGAGGCTTCTGCAATAATACAGCGGATGGAGTTAGTGCCAATATCTATAGCGGCAATGCGTGGTTTTTTCATATGACCTCTTATATCAGAAATGTGTAGGTGAGCGGTTTTTGCTCCATCAATTCGATAAAACTTTCCAGCAAACGGGTGTTCTCTGCGTGGAATGTCGCCGTGACATACTCTCGTTCATCCTGAGGCAGCTTCATACTGCCAATCAGCGCTTCGAACTCGGCAATATCGTTCATCTGCCCAAGAATAGACTGATATTCTTTGAGCAAGGCAAGTAAGTGCGTGTAGTCACGTTCCAGAATCAAGGAGATAATCTCAAAAAAGTAGCGCCATTTTTTGATGGCAATCCGCAAGGTGTGGCGTGATATGTGCTGATCAGGTACGCCTGCCACGACAAGCAGGCGGTGTATCGGCAGGTAGTGACGGATCGAAGTATTTGAAAAATAAGCCAAAAGAGATATGCTGTTTCGCAGGGAAATATCAGCTTCATTGACGTCAGCCACCATCACCCGTACCATCCGGTCAAGAGCACTATGATCAAAAGCTTTGAGCATCTTCTCAATCCGCTTCAATTCTACAGGGCGTAACTTTGAAAGTGTTTTGAAAAGCACAGTGTCGGGCAACGCATCTGTTTGACTTTTCGCTTGAAAGAAAAGTAGCGCCTCATCAATATTACGCAGGCCGCCCAGCACCTGAGTCAGTTTGCGTACCTGCTTTCGGAGTTTGGCCTTTGAATCTTTTTGCAGAAAAGGATAAAACAGCTCCAGTACCGCCCTGAAACGACGTGAAGCAACCCGAAGATCGTGGATATCATCTACCGCTGCTGTTTTTAAGACTACACGTCGAAGCCGAAGGAGATCTTCCCATTGTGCAAAGAGAACGCCTCGAGAACGTTCAATAATGGTTGCCGAATTCGGCCATAATCGTTCCGTGCATGAGGAGCTATTTTCTGCGTTTTTCGCGCAGGCCATACCTTGGTTAACGCGTGTATTCTGATTATCCGGGGTGGGCTTTGGCAGCATTTTTCTAAGCTACTTTTTGCGGGAATGCCTTTTGAAAAGACGTAGTCCTTTTCTTGCCGGGAGCCAGATACCCGAGAAAGCTTGCCGGTCTATCATCCGTTTCCAGATCAAGTTTCAACGTAACGCAGGCACCTTTTTTCAATAGAACCGAACCACCCTCGTGGCGAAGAAGTTTGGCAATCAAAGCGCCAAGCTGGGGTTCGTGGCCAACCAGCATGACCCGTTTAGCATCCTTGCAGCTTTTCAGGTGTGAAACCAACCCGGCGATGTCAGTCCCAGGCAGAAGAAGTTCACTTGAAACAATTATATTTTTGCGGTACGCCTTTTTAGCTGCGATCTCGGCTGTCTGTACCGCTCGAGTTAGCGGACTGGTAATAGTCAGCCGCGCTTTTGGACCGGTTTTGGCTACGG
Source organism: uncultured Geobacteraceae bacterium (assembly GCA_903852495.1). Classification (GTDB taxonomy): domain Bacteria; phylum Desulfobacterota; class Desulfuromonadia; order Geobacterales; family Pseudopelobacteraceae; genus JACRCG01. The sequence goes on from CAINRC010000027.1 coordinate 43,367, forward strand.
CAGCGCTCACTTTTTCAGCCGTAGCTCTTCCTTTCTCAGTAAGATAACGCCATTCGTCCTGCAAAGTGTCGCTTGCTTCTACCGCTTCAGCGTGCCGCATCACATACAAAATCATGATATCCCCCAAAAACGTAACTTGTAATGAGATCAGTATAGACCATATTGTGCATTATATCATTTCTGTCTCAAAACTGTTCACCTGACAGTATGGATTCAATACTGACGGAATAAATCGACTGCTGGTCTGCCCATTCGTTCTACGATACGGCCAGTTCGGCAATAGAGTTTCCGGCTCCCAACTCCTTGAGTATCGTGACGAGATTATTTGCAGATTCCCGAGTCTGGTCGAAATATCTGCTGCGAAGCTCACAAATCAGCATTCCGTCATATGAGCTGACAAACTCGGCAAGGATATCGCGAATCGGGATCGCACCCCAGCCAACCGGCATATGGGCATCACCCTTACCAAAGGGTATCTGGTGGGTCTGGGTTTTTTCAGTGTGGTAGACCGGGTTGCCGAAATTGTCATGAACATGGCAATGGGCTATCAGCGGAGCTATGGCACGCACTTCAGCGACAGGGTCGAGGTTGTAAAATTGTGACGACATCTGGAGGTGTCCAAAATCGAGATTGATTTTGACGTTTTTACGTCCGATTTGACTGACTTGGTTCTTTAGTTGATCGGGACATTCGGCATAACAATAGGGAGAATGATGCAGGTATGGCCTGGCATTCTCCATGGCGATGATAATGCCAGGAAATTGATCTGCCGCTTCCTTCAGGATTGATGCTTCCATTTCCAGCAGTTTCATCTGCTCATCCACGCCAAGCAGAAGCGGTCCCCGTAGAGCGAATTCTTCTTCAACAAGAAAGCGTCCGGGATGGTAGACCAGTACTTCGGCATTTATAGCCGCTGAAAAATTCAGGGACGCCATCAATACATCACGATGCAACGCTCCATGATTCTGATCCATCAGATTAAGAGGATTCGGGGCATGCACGCTGTAGCAAAATGGGAAGTCATCAAGGATGGCCCTTGCCTCCGCAGTTCTACGCTGGTCAAGGGTGCCGTTTTTGATGGCATCAATGCCGTGGACCGTGATCTCGGCAGCGGTCAGCCCAATGCTTAGAAATGAAGCCAGGTCTCTATGGAGCTTACTGAGGTTCCCGTCTACCCTCACTTCATTGATATTGCTTCCTATGCTCAGCATGTTGCGTAGACCTCCTTGCCTTCGATAAAGGTTGAGAGGATTCTCGGAAATCCCTCCGATGGATCGACGATCAGTATATCCGCATCCTTACCGATCTCCAGCGAACCGGTTTGTTCACTGATTCCTACCGCCCGGGCAGGATTGAGACTGACCATATTGACCGCCTCGTGCAACGGAAGGATTTCTAGCCGCTCCAACGCCAAAACCGCATGCAGCATGGTCATGGGAGCGTAGTCCGAACAGAGGATGTCGCCGTACCCCCAGCTGATGGCCTCACGAGCGCTCAAGTTGCGTGCCTGTGACTCGCCGCGAAGAACATTAGGAGAACCGAGGCAGACACTGATGCCATGCTCCCGTGCAGCCCTCACAGCCTCAATATTAACCGGGAATTCAGTCATCCCGACACCCAGTTCTTTCAGCCATTCTATTTTTTCCCGGGAGTCATCGTCGTGCGAAGCAATCGAGATTGAATGTTCTTTGCAGAGTGCTACCAGACGTTCTATGGCATCCGGAGCACCGTCCTCCCTGGCACGTCGCTTGCGGTCAATGATACCGTCCATCTCGGCATCACTCTTGCCGTATACCGGGCCGTAATAGCTTTTGTATGAGGTAATATCCCTAAACTGCCCCTGTCCTGGTGAGTGATCCATAAATGAGAACAGGTGGATCAGGTCATCCTGGATAAGTCCCTCCAAAAATGGTACTGCCGCCATGTCGGTGATCTCGAAACGGGCGTGTATTTTGGTGTGCACCTTTAGTTTGCCGGTAAACTCGTTTATCTGTCGAATAATTCCGGCAGCCGTACTGTTGGAGCGTAGTCCCACCTCCATTTCGGCAAAAGAAAGCGAATGATACATGGTGGTGATGCCGCAGGAGGCTATTTTCTTATCCAGCTCGAACACAGCAATATCAACCGGAAAAAACGTGTTGGGACGTGGTTCGATACCCTTTTCAATTGCATCGGAGTGCATATCCACGAATCCGGGGAACAGATAGTTGCCCTGGACATTTACCTCCCGCGTTCCAGAAAGAGCTCCCTGGCTAATCTCAGCGATTTTTCCGTTTTCAACCCGCAGAGAGGCCTCTTCCAGAATACCGTCCGGTGTCACCAGGCAGGCATTGTTGAGTACAAAACTGTGTGCCATTCTATCTCCGTTCATTCAGCTTATTGTGAAAATCGAGTCGGTCACCGATGCCATTAATTCACTATCGTGGAAAATGCCGATCATGGTGGTTCCTTCCTCTCGCAGCTCCTTGAGAAGCTCCAGCACCAAATCAACCGATCCGGAGTCCAGCGAGGCGGTCGGCTCGTCAAGCAGCAGAAGCCGTGGCTTCCAGCTGACCGCATGAGCAATGTTTATCCGTTGCTGTTCTCCACCGCTGAAAGTCGCCGGGTAGGCATCAAAGAGATGATCCGGTATCCGTAAGCGTTTTAACAACCCGACAGCCCGGCTGCGGGCCTCCTCCCGCGACACACCGTTGCGGGCAAGAATCGGTTCCATGACTACATCCAGTGCCGACACGCGGGGGATTACCTTGAGAAACTGCGATACATACCCCATTTCACGGGTACGGATATCGATAACCGCCCGGTCTGGAAGAATCGCCAGATCTATCCGGCCGTATTCGGCGGAATCATACCAGACGGCACCGCTGCTGGGCAGATAGGTGCGGTAGATACATTTGAGAACAGTGCTCTTGCCGGCGCCGCTGGGACCGGAAAGCCCAAGAAAACCGCCTTTCGGAACATTAAATGAAACATCCCTGCAGGCGGCAATGTTCTTTTCACCCAGAATATGGAGGGTAAAATCTTTAGAGAGCTCTTTGACGGTCAGCACGACACACTCCTTACAATTGGGAAGCAACCAGAAGCTGCGTGTATTTGTGTTGCGGATCCTGAAGAATCTGATCGGTCAGCCCAGCTTCCACCACTCGGCCGTATTTCATGACCATGGTACGCTGACAGAGCAGGTTGATGACCCCAAGATCATGGGAGACTACCAGCAGGGAAAGCTTGTATTCACTCTGCAGGGTTCGAATCAGATCCAGTACCCGCGCCTGCACTGACAGGTCGAGGCCAGTGGTGACTTCGTCCAGATAGAGGATCAAGGGGTTGTTGGAAAGTGCTTTGGCAATTTGAACCCGCTGCTGCATGCCGCCGCTGAAGTTTTTTGGTGGCTCGTCCATCCGGTCCAGAGGGATTTCAGTCTTTTCCAAAAGTTCTGCTGCGCGTTTCCGCATTTTGCCGATATTTCGCCAGCCGGCCCCCAACAGTCGCTCGGCGATATTTCCGCCGGAGCTGACATTCATTCGTAAGCCAAGAAAAGGATTCTGGTACACGATGCCCATCAGGGCGTTGCGCACCTGTCGTTTTTGAAAAGGGCTCAACCCCAGAAGGTTACGGCTGTACAGGTCCCCGTCAGCAAAAAGCTCCGGCATGGTGTCCAACCCAGCATTGCGTTGTATTTCCATACTGCCATCGGTAGCGTCCCATTCGAAATGCAGCAGACGTACCAGGGTGCTTTTGCCGGATCCGCTTTCACCCACGATTCCCAGGGCTTCATTTTTAAAGAGATCAAAAGACACATCATTGCAGGCAACAACTGAGCCGCAATGAGGGCACATGTTGGTTTCAAATTCCGGCCCGGTTGCGGAGAGACAGCGGTTGCACCCGTTTCCAAAACGTTTTGATAACCCCCGTATCCGTATCAATGGTTCCATTATGCAGACCTCTTATCGCAGTACCCGGAATCGGAACAGTAATGCACCCGATCACCCCCTGCATTTTCGATTACCTCGTCCAGAAAGGTGTCGGTGGCTCCGCATCGGGCACAGGATTTGCCGCTGAAATCCTCAACACGGAAGGTGTGGTCCTCGAACTCAAGTGGTTCGACAGTTGTATGAGGTGGTATGGCATAAATTCGTTTTTCCCGTCCGGCGCCGAACAGGAAGAGAGTTTCAGCCATGTGCAGCTTGGGGACGTCCCAGCGAGGAATAGGACTGGGATCCATTATGTAGCGGCCGTTGACCGTAACCGGATAACGATAGCTGATGGTTATCTCGCCGTAGTTGACAATATCCTCGTACAGATAAAGCCACATCCGGCTGTAATCAGCCTCGGCGTGCATGCGCCGGGTCTCGGCCTCTGATGCCTCTACCTCGCGTAGTGCTTCAGGATAAGGAACCTGCAGTACCAGAATCTGCCCGGCAGACATCGCTTCTTCCGGGATGCGATGGCGCGTCTGAACCACCGTCGCTGCAAGAGTGTCGTTAGTAATCTGTACATCAGCAACTGCCTGGATGAACTTTTTGATGTTAACGGCATTGACACTGCCGTCGCACCCTTGATCGATCACCTTGAGGATGTCATCGGGCGTAATCAGTGAGAGTGTAATCTGGATGCCACCAGTACCCCACCCACGAGCGATCGGCATTTCACGCGAGCCGTAGGGCACCTGGTAGCCAGGTATCGCAACAGCTTTGAGAATACTGCGGCGGATATCTTTTTTAGCGCCGTCATCCATGAAACCATACGGATAGCCGCCAACTATGCTGTCACCTTTTTTACGCAAGAGATCTTCCTGCTCGAGCCACTCATGCATCTGCATGGCATTCCTCCTGTTGCGCGATAGATTGTGCCTTGCGCAGGCGATCCAGGTCAGACAGAAAATCAACGTAATGGGGAAGTTTCCAATGGTTGCTGAAACCCATGGCCTCGATCCCGTCGGTGTGGTACAGCACATACTCCTGATCTTCTGCCGGGCAGCTTGGTTTTTCGGCCCTGGTGGTGCGGTCCAGAACCGCCATGGAGATAGCTTTGAGTTCGTTCTGGCCAAAACAGAGTCCATACCCCAGGCTGAAGCGCGGCATACCATCACTACCATCAAAGCGAGCCAGAACCTCTGCCTCGGTAACTTTCACTTCGCCCACGGTGTATGGCTCACCGGTTACCGGGTGGGATATCTGTAGAGGAACATATCCCACTCGCAGTTCGCCCAGCGTAGGATGAATGTTGCCATAGCCGCGCATACTGGAATAAGCCAATGTCAAGAGCCCCCCGGTTTCACCACGAGCCAGGGATTGCAGCGCAGCGCTACGTGGTGCGGGAAAAGTTACCGACTGGCGGGTTATGTCGAACGGTTCGTCGTTGCTGGCCAGATCTACCGCATTTTCCAGCAGACCCTCATGCCGCAGTATGTCAATTACCTTGGGAAGAGTATCCGGTATTTCAGCATTAATCGGGAGAGCGTTGAAAACAGTTTCTCGAAACGCCTCACGCCGCGCAGTGTCGTCTTTCAACAGGTCAAAATCCAGCAGCCGGAGGGTGTAGTCACTGGTTGCTCCCAACATCTGCCCGCCCGGGATGTCCTTGAATGCCGATGAGATGCGTCGCTTAATCCTCATCTCACGGGTGTTGCCCGGCAGTGAATAGCCGATTCGAGGCTGAGTAGCCCGATAGGCGCGCAGCATGAATGATGCTTCGAAAGAATCTCCCGCCGCTTGCTTGAGAGCCAGGGCAGCGAGGTCGGGAGCATAAAGAGAGCCTTCACCCATAACTCGATCCACAGCCAGATAGAGCTGTTCGCGGATCTGTTCAACCGCCAGAGGTTCGGATGCTCCTTTCGACCGTTCCCAGGCAAAGAGCCGGCAGGCGTTCTCAATTGCTTCGATGCCACCTTTGACGGCAACATATCCCATATCAGTACTCTCCGATTTGTGTTGAACGTGGAATGCAGGTTATTCTGCCGTTTGTATCCAGGAACATTGAATCCACACCCAACGGATATTCGGCGTTGATTTCGCGCAGTTCCCTGAGTTCTGACGTTGCCAGGCCGGCGATCCGGGGACGAACTGTACCGTTTATTCCAGGGCCGGACAGCTCAGCAGTTCCTTCTGCTTCAGCTATTTCATCAACCAGATAGACGATTGTTGCTCCGCCGTCCGGATACTCCAGGGTTCCACGCTTTATTAGTGACAGCTGCCCGGACGTCGTGCCCTTGGTGGCTATAACAAAATTGCTTTCGCTGATGTTCGACTGGATGCTACCGGTATGCATGGATATATCGTTAGCCAGGCCCCCGGCATCATCTCCGACGATGGAGAATGACACTTCATTATCCATCAAACAGGATAACAGCTGAATTAACGGAGCATGTTCTCCTGCTATGGGTACGAGAACCGGCAACTGGCAGGTAGTGCCAGGGTGGCTCATAGCCTGCAAAACTACTCTGAATGTGGCATGATCCTTATGAATGGTGGCGCTTCTCATGGTTATGCTCCTGCCATGAGGTCGAAGTTGACCCGGGTTGATGCTACCAGGGCCGCCTCTTCTGCATATTTTGTGTTCTGCCGCTGCCGCGACCGCTCAAGGCAGTCAGATACCTGCTTGCAGAGCAAAACCGGACGACCACAGCGCAATAATGCATCAGCAGCAGCTCGCGCCAAGGCCTTGCGTGGTTCTTCTCCGATGATCAAGCCATAGCCGCGCTCTCCACGGAGTAATACTTCTGCTTCCGTCACCAACACTTCTCCCAGGTGAAAATTAACAGCCAGGCTGTCCTTGACGGTCATCATAATTAGTCCGGCACGGGGCGGGTGTGTGATTTGTATTTCCTCGGTGACAAGCAGGGTGAGAAGTTCATCCACTTCTGTGACATCCATGCCGATTATGGCGGCGGTCGGATCGTTAGCGTACATGAAGCCTCCTGCGGGGATTATTCATAACTGACATAAAAACTGTAGCCATGCTTCCGGTAACCGAGTGATTCGTAAAAACGATGGGCTGGTTCTCGATTGATGTTGCTGGAAAAGGCCATCTTGTAACACCCCTTCTGTCGGCAGAGGGAATTGGCATACTCCATCATGAGTTTGCCTATCCCCTGACCTCTCAACTCATCGGCCACCACGACATCTTCCAGAATAGCACTTGGTGTGCCGAGGTGACCGATGTTGTCCATAACCAGCAGGGCAAATGTGCCGATGACCCGGTCGTCGGAAAGTGCAACATGTATCTTGTAGTCGGGATAGCTTTTCATCTTCCAATAGACTCTTTTGGCTACGTCGAGAGGAAGTACCGAACCATCATCCTGGCCGAGTTGTGCATACAGTGAGAGTACGCCGGGAAGGTCGCTTTCAAGCGCTGCCCGCATGATAATGTCCATTGTGTGTCCCCTGTAAATTTCAGGTGTATTTTGCCCGGATGGCCGCACTTGCCCGATCTATGAGCGCCACGGTGACAACGATGATAATCAGGATGGTGGTAACATCCCTGTTTTCGTAGCTTTTTAATTTATCGAACAGATACACCCCGATGCCGCCGGCGCCGGTAAAACCGAGGATAGTGGCGGAGCGAACGTCAGACTCCAGCCGGTAGAGAGTCATGGATACAAAAAAAGGGGTGATTTGGGGGAAAACCGCATATCGGATCACCTTCACGAATCCGGCTCCAGTTGCAGTCAGTGCGTCGATCGGCTCCTGTTGGATCGCCTCAATCCCTTCCGAAAAAAGCTTGATCAGAACGCCAGAGGTATGAATGCCCAGGGCCAGAATACCGGGCATCGGCCCCAGGCCGACGGCTGAGACAAAGAGCAATGCCCAGATGATCTCATTGATGGAACGGGAGCAGTTGGCGAACAGTCTGACACCTGTATAGATTCCGTTCTTGATAAACAGCATCATTCCCCGAATGCCGGGGATGATGATCGACAAGGTGTTCTTCGAAGCAAAAAACGATAGCGGGAATGCAATGAGTACCGAGAGAATCAGGGCCAGAAAAGCCATCTGTACCGTTTCCAACATTGACAGGAGGTATTTGGCCAGCCGGTTGGTCGCAAAATCCGGAGGGAAAAAGCCACTATCGGCAATTGCCGGATTACCGGACAGGTAGGTCAGCATGTTTCCCCAGCCGTCCAGCATCTTGCCGATACCCATTTCAGTGGAATGCCAGCACCATGCCACCACTATCAAAGAAACAGCCAGGACCATGATGTTGTAAGGCTGAAATGGATTGGTCTGTCTTTTTATATCATCAAGATTCATTTTTCAGGATCTCTTCGAGCAGTTTATGATCATTGGCGAAAGGTGAAGCTGTGACCGGTTTATCTCGGCGTCGGACACGGCTTTGTACTACTTTTTTCCGAGCTGTTTCTTTACCTCGATCTGGTCGCGGATCGGGTCATATATGTCATCAGACACAGTTACATAACCTTTTAACTTCAACTTTTTCAGCCCTTCCTTGTCGTTGTAGGAAAGGAAGGCGTCTTTGAGGGCTTTCTTAAGTGACTCTGGTAAGTCTTTGCGATACGCCATATTGGAACCGGGAATCAGTTTCGAAGTCCAGAGTACTTTGAAGTCCTTATCCTTATTCCAGAATTTTCCTTCGCCACGGTCAATGTCCAGGTCATTGGTTGAGGCGGCTTCAATTTTGCCCCCTTTAACTGCCAGAATAGAGGCCTCATGGCTGCCGGAGTAGATCACTTTGGAAAAATATTTATCCGGATCGATCTTCAGATCTTTGACGAAATAAACGGTCGGCACGAGAGTCCCACTGGTTGAATTTGGATCGGTGAAGGCCCAGGTTTTACCTTTTAGATCGGTCACGCTCTTGTATGGGGAATCCTTACGGGCAATAATTACGCCGTGGTACCCCTTGGTGCCATCTTCCAAAACTTCCATGACAAAGCACTCGGCATTGGCCCGTTGTGCTGCCTCGACATAGGACTTCGGCCCAAAATACGCGACATCAACGTGCTTGAATTGCATAGCAGTTATGACGCCGCCATAGTCGGTTGATGTTTTGAGTTCAACTGGGATGCCGAGTTTCTTCTCCAGATACCGATGCAGGTTGTCGAACCGGTCGGTAATGTGGGATGACGACTCCGTCGGGATCAGACCAACGGTCAGCTTTTTTGGCCATTCAGCGGGGGCGGCCAGGGCTGCAACCGGCAGAGATACTGCGAGAAGGAAGGTTACTGCTGCTTTTAGTACGGCATTCATGGTGTACTCCTTTTTGTTATTTGGATGTTCTCCAACACGTTTATGTAGTGAGGTGGTCAAGCTGTCGACGCGGCAGAAGGCGAAAAGGGGAAACGCATATTCTTAACGTCTTGCATCTCCTGCCTGGATGAACAGCTGTAGATCTGATCTACTGTTGCCTGGCAGAGACGCTCCGGCGGACCGTCATAGATAATTCGGCCATTGTTCATCCCGATTATCCGGGTGCAGAATTCTCGGGCATATTCCAGTTGGTGGAGGTTGGCAACCACGGTGATACCGTACTTCTCATTGGCACTCCGGAGGGTCTCCAAAACAGCGCGGGCACTGACCGGATCTAGTGATGAGATCGGCTCATCGGCCAATATGATCTCGGGGTTTTGGGCAATGGCCCTGGCGATGGCCACACGCTGTTTTTGTCCACCAGACAGGCGGTCGCAACGGCTGAGGGCCTCCTCTTCGATGCCGACAACTTTCATGTATTCGTAGAGCTCTTCATACTGGCGCGGTGTATAATGCTTGAAGAGAGCGGAGAAGAGCGGTTTGCGGTGCAGCATACCACTGGCAATGTTATCCAGAACTGACATACGCGAAACCAGATTGAAACCCTGAAAAATGACGCCGATCTTCGACCGCAATGTCTTGAGGTCGCCATGACGGATTGAACCGACATCATTGCCCAAAACCTTCAGTGTGCCGCCCAGAATCGATGTTGTGGCATTGATTCCCATCAGAAGAGTTGACTTACCGACACCGGAAGGCCCGATAATGCTGAGGAACTCCCCTTTGCGAATAGTGAGGTCAACTGCCTTGACGACGTCCTTCCGGCCGTAACCGAGTGTCAGCTTTTTCGCGCAAATCTGATCCATTCGTATCTCCTTACGGTCATTTCCGTGAACTCTCACAAAAATAGCACATGAATGTTACATACATATTTCGGCAGGGTAAAATATGCGTAAACGTTGTGTTACAGAGGGAGTGGTTCAGAATTAGGGATGGTATGCGTATGTATGGTCTGAGGTATAATTGTATGAAATTGTTGAAGACTCATTATCATTGATGAATCCGGGGTCGGATCAATATGCGGTATTTTACTCTGCCCGCCCAGTTTTCCCCGTTCTGCCTGTGACCATTGGTAAATTCCGTTTTCCGGGACAAACATCACATCCGGCGCGTTGATGCGACCCTGACTCCGAAAGGTGGCATAGTCGGCGTTCAGGCTGCAGAGAGTCGTATCCAATATCTTTGTGGCATCATCAACACCAATGTCATTTTGAACAGCCAGAACCCACCGGTGCCGCCGTGCCTGTGTATCGGCACCGACCATAAACTCCCGGACATTTACACCGCTGGTTTTATTAAGATGGGCAACCGCCTGTTCCACCTCTTCCTGCGTGACCTTCTCTTCCAGTTTATCCAGAAAACGGTCTCTGCCGGTAAACTCGATGTGATGGGGAGAAGTGGAGGTGAAGCGTATCGTGTCGCCAATGTGGTAGCGCCACAACCCTGAACAGGTGCTGAGGATAACGGCATAGCGCTGACCCACTTCGACCCGCTCGAGAGGTACCGCGTGTGCGTAAGGTGCGGGCTTGCCTTGTTCATCCAAGTCTTCAAAACGGACAAATTCAAAAAATACCCCATAGTACGGAGTCAAACGCATCTGGGTTTCGCCGAACTGCTGAAACGCCATGAAGGCCTCGGATGAAGGCAGCAGTTCCAGCAGATTGGGCGTACCGCCATCGAACAGGCTCTCCAGTTCCTTGCGATAGGGTAGTATGCTGGTCCCCCCGTGGATGATCAGCTCTAAATTCGGCAGTAATTGGGAAAGTGGCTTGCCGCCGATCTCCATGCAGCGCTTTAGCAGCAGGATGATCCAGGGTGGCACGCCGGAAATGACGCGGATTTGGTTGTCTCGCACCAACAACTCGGCCATGGCCTGCAGTTTTTCCTCCCAGGGCAAAGCCGATATTTCTGAATTTGGCTCGACGAACGGGGTCAGGTACCAGGGGCGAAAGCGAAGTGTCAGTGCGCTCATATCACCGGACCAGACCCCGCGCTTGACTTTGGTTAAACGGGTTGAACCGGACATATAGAGAACTTTGCCTTGTAGTATCTGCGATTCCGGATTGGCGGTCAGATAGCAGGCCATCATGTCCAGGGCGGCCCGCCGGTTTTCCGCAAACATCTGGGCTGAGAACGGAATGAATTTGGTCGGAGCGGTTGTTCCGGAGGTCTCGCAGAACATGGTAATACTGTCGGGCCAGGTAATGTTGTCCAGATCAGGAACCGAACCCCCCATAGAAGAGGTTGGCTGATTGAGATAAAAATAATCGGTCATGAAGTTCTGATACGAGCGTATCGGCACACGGTTTTGGTAGTAACGGTACGCAGCATCAAAGGATACACCACGGATACGGGCAAAGTTGTTGTCCCTGCCGAACTGTGTCGTGGCACCGGATTCAAGCAACTCACGAAATATCCGTTGTTGCGCTGCCAACGGGTCCTGGCGGTTAAATGTATCAGCCCGCTTTACGGCTTGAGAGTGCAGCAATCGTTGCAGCACCCCGACATTCTGCGCTCGTGCCAGAATACTCATCTAAACCGCCAGCTTCAGCCGAGGATACAGCAGCCTGTTATACCAGCGATCCAGCAGCGCATTGTATGCTTCGTGATGGAAAATGAGGGATGCGTGGGCGACTCCATCACCCTCGATGTCTGATTTTACGGTCTTTACCAGGCAGGTCGGAAATATCCTGCTGTACAGAGACGGTTCGCTGAACATCTGTAACGTAGGCGACGATGGGACCAGAATGTCCGATTCATTTTCAGCCAGAAGTGCCAATACCGGGCCGGAGAAGAGTGTTCTGGAGAATACGGGGAAGCGGAAGTCCCGTAGTGCCACAACCCGCTCAAAACCACCCCGGGCAGTCGTGTATTCGATGACATCATTGATTTTTTTTCTGATAGCAAGGTGACGGACACTGAGGGTGCGGTTCTCCGCTCCTGAATTGAAAAGAGCCTGGAAACAGCGGCGTGAGCGTTCTATATGTTTTGATATATCCGATTCGTTTTCCGGATCGGCAGCGACAATTTTTTTGAGGTTACTTTCTAAAATCCGTACGCCGTCCCGTTTTTGCTCCGGCGGTCTGATCAGGTCGTCAGTTGAGATGACAGGACTGACCAGTATGAGCCCCCGCACGTTTTCATGAACCTGCTCATCAGCGTGCAGCAGATAGTCGGAGAGAAGGCCGCAGCCAAAGCTGATGCCCATGATCAAAGGTTTTTGCCCTTTACGCGCCAGCGATTCGATCAGGTCAGTAAGCTGGGCTGTAAACATCTTTCGGCAAAATCTGTTGCGAGAATAGTTAACGTAGTAGATGGAGCCATGCTGGCGGAGAAGTTTACGCTGAAACTCCACGGTCTCGGTCGCGTCCGGTACAAACCCTCCCAGTACTATGGTCGGTACGTTGCCGGCACCTTTTTCCCGGAAGATTTCACACCGCGAGCGGTGCGCATCCGGACTTTGCTCAATTTCTTCAAATTCCCGGCGCCGAGTTTTCGGAGCGAAGCGTTTGATGGAGATCCCACGCATAAAACCTGCGGCTGCGGTGATCGCAGTTACTACATGGCCGCCGTCCTTCACTACGCGAAGCTTCTTCGACTTTTCGCTCATATTACCTCCCGGGTTTGTTTGGGAGGCATCATAGCATCGTCATGTTACATACATATTGCAGTCGGGTAAATGTTGTGGAAATTGTGAAATAGTCCATCTTCTTCGATAGTCTGCTTCCGGCAATTTGGAGATCGCTGCTGTCAGTTTTCAAGAAGGGCTTTTTGAAAGACCATTTCGATATCAAGGTTTAAGCATCGCCTGAAGTCGCTCCAAGGCCGTTCTTACTCTTCTATTTAACCGAATCAATGCCAATAAGGCTCACTACGGCAATTCCGGTTGACGAAAATCCCTTTTTGGTTAATATCTCTACACCTGCCCGGAGCAAGAATTCCCTTGCCGCGCTAAACCATCGATAGGATGGAGCTGATTATTGAGATTAGCTACTCACGGTAGAACCGGTGGTACCCCGTGGATCGGGCAGACTGCCACTGGATGACATAATTCCAGTTCCAGATCAAAGATGATCTCAAGGTGGCGAGGAAACCGGCGACGGAGGCGTGCAGAGAGTACGTTGAAGAGCCGATGACGAGCCAACGAAGAGAGGGCTTTGAAATGGAATTGGAATAAATAATCAGGGGGCGGAAATGATAACGTACAATGAATACCTACAGGAGGCTGTAAGCGCGGCCCGAATTGCCGGACAGTATCAAAAGTCTCGTTTCGCCTCAGCTCTGGATATAGAGATGAAGGGGGACAAGAACCTGGTGACCGAGGTTGACAAAGAATCGGAACGCCTGATTGTGGGTCACCTGCTCTCTCGCTTTCCTGGCCATGACATCGTTGCTGAGGAGGGCGACTACCTTCAGTCTGGTTCTCCCTGCCGATGGATAATAGACCCGGTTGATGGCACAACCAACTATGCCCACGGCTATCCCTGGTTCTGCTCCTCAATCGCGCTTGAAGTTGAAGGGGAGCTGGTTGCCGGAGTAATTTATAATCCTATTTATGATGAACTCTTTACGGCAGCCAAGGGAGACGGCGCATACCTGAACGGCAAGCGGCTGTCAGTATCCACTCAAACGCCCCTCTGCAATTCACTACTCGGGACCGGTTTCCCGTATGATTGCGCCACCGATCCAGCCAACAATTTTGCCAATTTTATCGCCTTCCAGAAAAGTGCCAGAGGGATTCGCCGGGCTGGTTCCGCCGCACTTGACCTGGCCTATGTAGCTGCCGGGCGGCTGGACGGCTTCTGGGAACTCAAGCTGAAAGCATGGGATGTGGCAGCAGGTGTCCTGATGATTCGCGAAGCAGGCGGTGTGGTAACGACCTTCGACGGCTCAATATACGACGTTTTCAACGACAAGATAGTGGCCAGCAACGGTCTGATCCAGGATAGCATGGTAACTATGCTGACAGTGGTTGCAGAAGGTGTGGCGATCTGAAAAGAAGGATACCATCTCCGCTGACACCATACGAATGAACTATCGTTAAAACAGACGAAAGGAGTAAAAGATGACAGAACACCACAAAAACTACAGTACAGAGCACATCGGCCCACTGGAAAATCTTTCGCAACGGGAATTCATGGGTTTTCACGGCAAATTTATGGTTGGGAAAGAACTGGGGCTCACCGGATGTGAAGCATCTATTAATCGCCTTCCTGCCGGGAAGGGAATGCCATTCGTTCATACCCACAAGAAGAATGAAGAACTTTATATAGTGCTGCGAGGAAGCGGAACATTCTATGTGGACGGTGATGAATTTCCGATTCAGGAGGGGAGTTTGATCCGGGTAGGTCTTGAAGGAGAGCGTGCCTGGAAGGCAGGAGATGATGATTTGTACTTTATATGCATTCAGGCCGAAGCTGGCAGTCTCTCTCAATCAACTATCGAGGATGGTGTCCGTCCCGCAACCAAGGCTTCCTGGATGAAAAAACAGGACTGAACCAGGAGTTTTAGCTCGGTCCTACGGGGCTTTTTGCTATAGTGTTTTTCCAAAAGGGGCCGAAAATGGATATGCCATCAAATACTTCAGAACAGCCATGCGGTAATAACGAACTTCATGATGGACATATGTGTGAACTGGAAAGTCAGCAGGAATGGGACGTCATCAGGCAAATATCCATGAACCCGAACGTGAGATGCGAAAATTGCGGTGCTGAAGTAAATTCTGCACGAAATGTTTGTATGCCTACAGATTTATAATAAAGCAATTGGCGTGAGATGACGCATGACCGACTACAGGGAATCACCATGAAAAGCAGATGTACCCGTCGCACATTTTTGAAATTATCCTCTCTGGCAGCCACCGGTTTGCTTGTTCCCGGCCTTATGGGCGGCTGCTCGTTTTCCCGTAACAGCATAATTCCGGTGGAGAGCGATTGGCGCCTCTGGACGCTGGAGCGCAAACTTGCCCAGATGCTGATGCTCGGTTTCCCCGGCGAAACCATTGAGCCGGGCAGCCCGATCGACGATGCCATCAAGCTCTACGGAGTCGGCGGGGTGGTGCTGTTCGACAACAACAGTGATCTGGGAGTCATCAACCGCAACATCACCGGCCCCGCTCAGTTAACGAGACTGATGGAGAGTCTGCGGACATCTTCTGCCACGCCGCTTCTGATCGCCGTTGACCAGGAAGGCGGTACTGTCGCCCGCCTGAAGGATCGTTATGGTTTTCCCCCATCGGTGTCTGCCCAGTATCTTGGAGAGCAGAACGATCTTGGCCTGACCGCCCGTTCCGCCGACAGTATGGCAGCAACCCTTGCCGAATACGGTTTTAATCTTAATCTGGCGCCGGTAGTTGACCTGAAAACAAACCCGAACAATCCGGTTATCGCCTTCAAACAACGCAGTTTCTCGGCCGATACAGCTCTGGTCACCAGTCACGCAGCCGAGTTCATCCGCAGCCATCATCGGCAGCAGATCTACACCTGCCTGAAACATTTTCCCGGACATGGCAGCTCTCGCGATGACTCGCACCTCGGAATGGCGGATGTTACAAATTACTGGAGTACTGATGAACTCCTCCCCTATAAAAATCTGATCGATCTGGGATTGTGCGACATGGTTATGACGGCGCACACCTTTAACACCCGGATCGACCCCGACTATCCCGCCACACTCTCAAAAGCCACTATTGACGGCCTTCTGCGCCAACGTCTCGGTTTTGACGGCGTAGTGGTCAGTGATGACCTGAACATGGGAGCCATAGTCATGCATTACAGCTATGAAACAGCGGTGGAAAAGGCCATCAACGCCGGAGTAGATCTGTTGATAGTTGCAAATGACAAAGCCTACAGCCCGGATATCATGCCACGCTCAATTGAGTTACTGTTGAAAATGGTGGAACAAGGCAGAATTTCTCGAGAGCGGATAGATCAGGCGTGCGGCAGGATTATGGCTCTGAAGGCACGTCGTCTGGCTTGAGATCCGTGTTGTGGTTCAGCGTGAACAGAGGACTTTTGGTTCGTTTGTGATTAACCATCACGAGCAGAGAAAGTCCCTGCTACCCAGGTACAGTTACGGGTGAAAAGCTTGTAAAATCGAGTTGATAGAGATCGTTGCTGACCATTTTAATTGGCTTGACTTGGTGACACCCAGACTATATATCTACACAGCATTGCTGCCGACGGAGTTGCTGATTCGCAACGTGCTGTCGCTGAACTTCTTCACTGGAGAGTCCTATGAAACGTCTTTTTTTTGCTGTTCTTACAATTATGTGCAGCACTGCCGCCCATGCCGAAAAAATAAAAGCACCGATCCACATAGGTATCGGAGTGGCTCAGACCAGTAATGTTGCGCTTTTCGGCGAGGAACAGGTCAACGGCGCCAAGGTGGCTGAGGCTGTATTCAATGCCAAAGGGGGCATTAACGGCACACACTTCAAGCTGGTCTATCAGGATACCGGCGGGGATGAGGCCGGAGCCATTAACGCTTTCCAGAACCTGATAAACCGGGATAAAGTGGTCGGCATCGTCGGCCCGACCCTTTCGCAGCAGGCGTTCAGCGCCGACCCGATCGCCAACCGGGCCAAAGTGCCGGTGCTCGCCCCGTCCAACACCGCCAAGGGGATTCCCCAGATAGGCGAGTATATCGGCAGGGTTTCGGCTCCCATCGCCTTCATAGCCCCCTTTGCGGTGAAATATGCCCTCCAGGAAAATCCGAAAATCAAGAAGGTTGCGATCCTCTATGCCCAGAACGATGCATACAGCACCTCAGAAACCGGCACATTTCAGGAGTCTGTGAAGAAGCAGGGACTTGAGATTGTTACCACCCAGAAATTCCAGACCACTGATTCTGATTTCACCACCCAGGTGACGGCTGTGCTCGGGGCCAAGGTCGATCTTGCCGTCATCTCCGGCCTTGCGGCCGACGGCGGCAACCTGGTGAAGCAACTCCGCCAGATGGGGTACAAAGGGCTGATCGTCGGCGGGAACGGCTTCAATACAGCCAATGTTTTCCCGGTGTGCGGCAAATACTGCGAGGACCTGATCGTCGCACAAGCCTACAGTCCGGCCGTGGTCGACACAAATCCAGTGAACAAAGAGTTTGTCACGGAATTCAGAAAGAAACACAAGAAGGATCCGCCCCAGTTTGCCGCCCAGGCGTTCACCGCTGTCCAGATCTACGTCGAGGCGTTGAAAAAGGTTGAGGCCAACACCAAAAACAAGATTACCCAGCTCGATCTTGCGACGGTGCGCACCGAACTGAACAAGGCGATCCGTACCGGTTCCTACAGGACCCCGCTTGGCGAAATCAGCCTGGATAAGGAAGGGGAGATCAACCAGAAAAGCTTCTATGTCTCCCGCATCAAGATGGAGCCGAACGGAAAGAGCGGCAAGTTTCTGAATGTGAAGTAGATGATCTCCTGATGACCACTGCTCAATTCCTGCAGAATCTGCTCAACGGTATCAGTATCGGCAGCGTCTATGCGATATTCGCCCTCGGCTACACTCTGGTCTTTTCCATCCTCGGCATTATCAACTTTGCCCATGGCGCAGTCTTCACTCTTGGCGCCTATCTCACCTATGCCATGGCGGTCGGGCAGTTTGGCATCAATGGGCTTCTTTCAGGGCTGAGCATCCCGGTTCAGCTGCCATTTCCCGTAGCGCTCCTACTCGGCTGCATCCTTTCCGGACTCGTCAGCGTCCTGATCGAGCGGCTCGCCTTCCGTCCGCTCCGCAACCGTGGGGGGGACGCCCTGCTGGCTCTGGTGAGCAGCCTCGGAGTGGCACTGGTCACAGTCAATGCCATCCAGTACTTTGTCGGTTCAGAAATTTATTCCTTCCCGCCGGAGATTTACGGCGACATTAAGCCCGCCATAACCTTCTCCATCGGTGAAAGTGTGGTGGTGATCCGGACTGTGCAGGTGATCATCTTCGGTGTCTGCATGGCGGTTCTGGTGTCGCTCGGCTTCCTCATCGCGCGAACCCGATTCGGCAAGGCACTCCGGGCAGTTGCCGAGAACCCTGCCACTGCCAGCCTTCTCGGCATCAGCGTCAACCGCTTCATCCTCTACACATTCTTTCTCTCCGGCTTCCTCGGCGGATTGGCCGGTTCCCTCGTCGGGACAAGCTTCGGAGTCGCCGGTCCCTATTTCGGCGTCACCTACGGCCTCCAGGGGATTGCGGTCATCGTCCTCGGCGGACTCGGAAGCATCCCCGGCTCGGTGCTTGGCGGCATCATCATCGGGCTGATCGAGGCCTTCGTTCCCCCCGACTACAGCGCCTACAAGGAGGCTGTGTCCTTCGCCCTTCTCTTCCTCATTCTCATGGTCCGACCGCAGGGACTCCTCGGGCAATCCCAGATCCAGAAGGTATAGCGTGGCGGAATTCCTCAATAACTATGGTTTTCTGATAGTCACTGTCGTGCAGCAGGCGCTCCTCGGCATGAGTCTCTATTACCCACTGTCGGCGGGACAGCTGAGCCTGGCAAGCCCCGGCTTCTATGCCCTTGGTGGCTACATAGCCGCCATCATCGGGACAGCTGAACTGTTTGCCCCATGGCGCGACCTTCTCGGCAAGGCGGTTTTTCCTCTGGAGTGGATCATTGCCGGCGTTGCAAGTGCGCTGCTCTCCCTGGTAATAGGGTTGCCAGCCCTCAGACTACGCGGCATCTATCTCGCACTCGCCACCATCGCCTTCGTGCAGATCGTCCGGGTCATAAGCCTCAATCTCTCCATCACCGGCGGCGCAATCGGCATCTTCGGCATACCTCAACTCTTCGAGAGCCGCTGGGGATATATCTGGATCTTTGGGCCGCTTCTCGCTGCAACGCTTCTCTTCACCTGGCGTCTCGAACAGGGGCGTATCGGGCGTGCCTTTCGGGCGATCCGTGAGGATGAGCTTGCCGCTGAAGCCATGGGGATCAACCCGACCCGGTACAAGGCGCAGGCGTTTATCATCGGCGGAACCCTGGCCGGGGTGGTCGGCGCTATGAGCGCACCGTTCCTCAACACCTGGAACGCCCGCCAGGGAACCTTTGACGCCTCCATCGCCTACCTCGCCTACGTCCTGATCGGCGGCACCCGCTCTCTCTGGGGGGCTCTCCTCGGCGCGGCCCTCCTCGCAACGCTTCCCGAGATACTCCGTCCCCTGAACGACTCCCGCCTCATCATCAACGGCATGGTGCTCGTCATCGTAAGTATTTACCTGCCGCAAGGGATAGTGGGTGCGCTGGCCCGTCTCCGGGGGGCAGGGAAAAAGAAGGGCGTGCCTGCGGGAGGCAAAACATGACGGGTCTTCTTGATGTCAAGGGTGTGAGTCGCTGCTTTGGCGGACTTAAGGCGGTAAACGATGTTTCCTTTCGGGTGGAAAAGGGAGAAATCTTTGGCCTTATCGGCCCGAACGGCGCCGGGAAGACCACCCTTTTCAATCTGATTTCGGGGCTCACACCGGTCAGCGGCGGGATCCTCAGCTACGACGGGGTGCCGCTCAACAGCCTGCCGCCGCACAAAGTCGCCCGGCTCGGCATAGGGCGCACCTTCCAGAATATCCGTCTCTTCAAGGGGCTCTCAGCCCTTGAGAACGTGAAGATAGCCCGGCATTCCCGCACGCGGGCCGGTCTGTGGGGCTCAGTGTTCGGATTCCCCGCCTCTCACCGGGAGGAACAAGAGGTAAAACAAAGGGCAGGGGAAATCCTCGCACTTGTCGGCCTCGACAACCGGGCTGATGAGCTGGCCAGCAGCTTCTCCTACGGCGACCAGCGCCGTCTGGAGATAGCCCGGGCCCTTGCGCTGGAGCCGCGTCTGCTACTTCTCGACGAGCCTGCTGCCGGCATGAATTCGGCTGAAAAACATGGCCTGACCCAGTTTATCCGAGAAATTCGTGACCGGTTCAATCTCACCATTCTCCTTATTGAGCATCACGTGCCACTGGTCATGGGGCTCTGCGACCGGATTGCGGTGCTCAACTTCGGTGAGCTGATCGCCCTCGGTCCGCCAGCGGAGGTTCAGAAGGACCCGTCTGTGATCGAAGCCTACCTGGGGGGAGACTAATGGCACTTCTGGCTCTGGAAAACGTCAGCGTCAACTACGGCGGCATTCAGGCTGTCCGGGGGGTGAACCTGGAAGTCAACACCGGGGAGGTGGTGACCCTTATTGGCGCCAACGGCGCGGGGAAAAGCACGACGCTGCGCGCCATCTCCCGACTATTGAAACTCCGGGAAGGCGCCATCCGTTTTGATGGCAGAGAGATCACCGGAACCGCACCCGATGCCGTAGTTACGCTCGGGATTGCTCACTGTCCGGAAGGGAGGCAGGTGCTGGCCCGTCAGTCGGTGGAGGATAATCTGGAATTGGGAGCATACGTCCGCCGCGACTTCGCCGCCATTCGCGACGATATCGGGAAAATGTATGACCTCTTCCCCCGCCTTGGCGAACGGCGCAACCAGTCCGCAGGAACACTCTCCGGCGGCGAACAGCAGATGCTTGCCATCGCCCGAGCCCTCATGAGCCGCCCCCGACTCCTTCTCCTGGACGAGCCGAGCCTGGGCCTCGCTCCTCTCATCGTCCTCGAAATCTTCTCCATCATCAGGAACCTGAATGAGCAGGGAACAACCATCCTCCTGGTCGAGCAGAATGCACGCCTTGCCATGCAGAACTCTCACCGGACGTATGTCATTGAGGCGGGGCAGATTACATTTACCGGCCCTTCCAGGGAATTACTTGAAGATGAGCGGGTGATGCGGGCGTATCTGGGGGATTGAAACTCAACTTTTTCTCGATGTAAAAAATGTATTCAGATGATTGAATACATTTTTTACAGGAGGGGTTGGCTTTTGACTTTATGCTTGCCAAGGGGTGAATAAATTATAGCGGAGAATTAGAACGAATCAGGAATTAAATTATCCATCAAATCATCGCTTGATATTACGTAACTTATTTATTATTATAGAAAACATCTATTTCTAATCGTTTCATTATCGTTTCATAAAGTGTGGCTATAATGGCTATAAACTCCCAAATGGCAAACAAACTTCTCACCGTCCTTTATGACAGGCCATTATCTGCAAGAAACCTGAGGCTGCTTCTTGGCGATATAAGCCCGGCGACTCTTTCACGATTGACAAAACTTGTCGGGGTCAAAATCGTCTCTTTCGGTCAAGCCAGGGCAAGCACCTACGCCCGTCCCCGCGATCTCCCCGGAATCGGCCATCAATTGCCTGTGTATCGCATTGATGAAAACGGCAACGTACATTCCACCGGTACGCTATGGTCATTGCATGGCGGCTATTGGTGGGCAGGAGAAGTTTGGCCTTCACGCTTTTATTCTTCAATCCCCTGGTTCATTTATGACCTTAAACCGGACGGTTTTGTCGGCCGTGCTTTTGCCCTGCGGTTTGGACCAGAGCTTGGGCTTTCCGATCGCCTTACCAACTGGAAGGAGGATGACGTCCTCGTCGCTTTGACCAGACGAGGTGAGGATACCGTCGGAGATGTACTCATTGGTGAACAATCACTTTCGAGGTATATGGCTGCATCACGGCTTCAGCCCGTATATTATACTGCGGCTGATTACCCCAGACTTGCAGAAGAAGCGATATCAGGAGACCCTGCAGGTTCATCTGCTGGTGGTGAACAGCCGAAGTTCACCGTTTTGACAGAGCGGGAAGGTATCCCCGGAAGGGTGTTGGTGAAGTTTTCACCACTGCTGTCTACACCTTCCGGACAACGGTGGTCAGATCTGCTTGTATGCGAACATATTGCACTCAAAATAGTTGGCGATATGGGGATTTCAGCGGTGGCGTCTTCAATCCATCACGTTGGCAACAGGACCTTCCTGGAAGTGGAGCGCTTTGACCGCGTTGGAATATTCGGCAGAACCCCTGTTAACTCTTTAACTGCTGTAGACGCTGAGTTTATCGGAACAGGAAGTAATTGGACGGCAGCGGCGAAGAACCTGCTTTCCACAAAAACGGTGTCACCAGGCGAGGCGACAAATCTCGCCAAGCTCGATTCGTTCGGCAGCTTGATTGCAAATACTGACCGGCACCATGGCAATATCTCGTTGATTCCGGAAGACCGGAAACGAACCAGATTCAAACTTTCTCCGGTCTATGACATGCTGCCGATGTACTACAAGCCAAGAGACGGCGAAGAGCTCTCTGCGGGGACGTACCACCCGCCGGCAACGTTTGAATTGGGTGACGTGTATGAAAATGCCAAAAGGTTTTGGGGAGAGGCAGGAAAAGATCTGCGCATATCCGAGCCGTTCCGGAACCTGTGCGCCGAAAACCTTGATATTTTGCAGAAGATGGCCAGTGGACCGCGAATCATTGAATCACACGGATAACAAGTTTATGAAGAATAGCAGAAACCAATTCATTGAGTTAATCGCTTCAGTGGCAGCTTGGCTTAATCGGCCGAAATCGCTAAGTTTGCAATGGTTCAGATGTGAGAGGAAATGTTATGGCAGACACCTGGCTTACTGACATCACCCATTTTTTAGATGAAAATGGTGAAATAATAACGAAGCCCTCCCAGGCAAAGGTGATGGCAGAATACTTTGCGGCCATAATCATGATGGTATCCTTTCCGGAACCGGAGTACCCGCCGGAATACAAGGTCTCATGCCGACGCAGACCAAACAAAAAAACCTGCCAGAAAGAAATAGTCGGATGGATTGAACCTGAATCCGAGGACATTTACTGGATCTGCCCGAAATGCCAGGACAGGGGGAGAATCAGAAACTGGAGGGGCACCATGTGGGATTTAAGCGATGGCCAACAAATTTCACACTGAGGGCTGAATGTTCAGGCATTGATGACACCTTTAATGCACACTGAAAGTAAAACGGGAGCGTCATGAATTTCTATGAAATTGCAGTAACAACCATCGATGGACAGACCGGCACGCTGGACAGCTATCGCGGTCAGCTGCTGCTGATCGTCAATGTCGCCAGCAAGTGCGGTTTCACGAGTCAATACACGGGATTGGAAGCGCTCTATCGGCGACATCAGCACCGGGGATTTGCAGTACTCGGCTTTCCCTGCGACCAGTTCGCCCATCAGGAACCGGGTAACGAAGCGGAGATCCAAAGCTTCTGCTCTCTCACCTATGATGTCACATTTCCCCTCTTTGCCAAGGTACAGGTCAACGGCGCCGGAGCGCATCCGCTTTATAATTTTCTCAAAAAAGCACAGCCGGGGATACTTGGCAGCGAGGCGATAAAATGGAACTTCACCAAGTTTCTCGTAAGCAGGGACGGCACTGTCTTGAAGCGCTATGCACCGACCGACACGCCGGAAAAGATTGAGAATGATGTGAAGGAATTGATTGAATCGCCAACCGGCGATAACGGAACCTTCGTATGATAAAACAGGGAATCTCCATCCTTTTCGCACTTGGACTTTTGCTCACAGGAGTATATGCCATGGCCACAGCAGAAGCGCCCTACACGGTTATAAAAGCAGATGATATTTTTGAGCTGCGCCAGTACGCGCCCCAGATTTTAGCCGAAATTACTGTTGACGGAGATCTGGAAGAAGCAGGTAACAAGGCCTTCAGGCCGCTGTTTCGCTATATTTCGGGTGACAACAAATCACGCGGCAAGATTGCCATGACAGCTCCGGTTTCACAGGAACAGAGCGGTGAGAAAATAGCCATGACCGCTCCGGTCAGTCAACAACAGGCGCAGGGTAAGTGGGCGGTCAGTTTCATGATGCCAACCTCGTACACCATGGAAACGCTTCCCGCTCCCGATGATTCAAACATCAAAATTCGTCAGGTTCCTGCCCGCCTGGCAGCAGCTGTCCGGTATTCCGGTTTCTGGAGTGAGGAGAAGTATCTGCTCAACAAGGGAAAGCTTGAGGCCTGGATACGGGAAAACCGGTTTACCGTTGTCGGAGAACCGGTCTGGGCACGGTATAACCCGCCTTTTACGCTGTGGTTTATGCGGCGCAACGAGATTTTGATTCCCGTTTCTTCCGGGTTGCATTGAAAATCGGGGGGCTGAAGGAAGTACCTGAACTGACAGAAAGAGTTAGGTTGCTTGAAGTAGAGTTAAATCAACTTGCCATCTTGGAAGCCTGACCCCAAGTTTCCGTCAATTTCGAGGAGTCTTTGGAGTCAACGCAGCAAGAACCAAAAATATACCGACCACCGTCCACGCCAAGAGAGTGATGGCCCGCAAAATCGTTGTCAGAATGAAAACAACAAACGTCAATGCCCGCAGTACAATTACCATTTCCTCCGCCTTACACTTTACAAATCCGAACAGCAACCAACTTAGGAGCTATGCAACGTAGGTTTAACCGTAAATCATCTTTTTTCAATTTTCACTATTTGCCCAGATCTGACTGTAATCATACAAGACTTAAGACACGCTTGGTGAAAATAGGATTGAGTCCCATTATCGGATACATCTAAAGTCCATGCTTTATTACAGTGTAGGCATTGAGTCTGAACTTTCGGCATAGGTCCTCCATAAGTTGAAAAATTGTTAGAGTTTGTATGAGTCTTGATATACTCATTCCTGTAAATTCAATTGTTAAAATGTCCCTTTCAATCATCCAATGATTTGCGTAACAACTTTAATCCTGACTCGCCTTTATATTGCTTCGCATCCTCAACAGTCAGCCAGAAATACGGCCAAGTTTCGTTATTTTCCTTACACTCTTTCATGACATCTATAACTTTTGATGATGGGACAAAAAATACTTCCGGATGTTTTTCCGGATGTTCATTTTCGTTTGGCCATTTGTTGAGCCAGACATATGCGTACCATAAATACTCATCGTCTCGTTCAATTGCCGAATATGATGTAGACCATAAGTAGATAGGGCCTTCATATTTATCTTTCTTTGTTGCCTGAGTACCAGTTTTTACCTGTACTCGAATTGCATGCCCACCTTTTTCATTAGAAACCAACATATCGAAACCCGGAATTCCAGC
>CAINRC010000028.1 GCA_903852495.1 uncultured Geobacteraceae bacterium
AACAGGAAGAAAACAGAAGAAGAGGATGAATTTAATGGATTAGGAAGAAAAAAGGATGGGCGGAAGAAGAAACAAATCCAAGAAGCCAAGAAAAAGGCTCTTTCAGATCACCGGTGGCATTTTCATAAGGGTAGAACCATTGTGCCAGATCATCGGATTGGGCGAGTGTTCTTCATAGATCCAGCCAAGGCAGTAAAAGCGGTTCTTGTGAACTGACTGCTCCAGCGACGTTATGGTTTTTGGGGTATGTATCACCCGCATACTGCTCTCGGATATCAATTGTTTGTCATTGAGCTTGCCATTACTCATCTGAAAGGTGAGCCACTTGGTCATGTCCAGGACGTTCGAGTTGATCGAGCCAGCGGGTCCGGCAACGTAGCTCCAGTCGATAAGCCCGGAACTCATGGGCAATACCTTGATGATGCCATCTTTAGGCACGTGTACCGATGCGGCGTTCTTGGCATGTATATAAGATCCCTTGTCTGCTGAGGTATCCGCCATCCCCAGTGGGTCGAAGATTCGCTCCTTAAGTGTCTGTTCATAGGTTTTGCCTGAATACTTTTCTATAAGTTGTGCCGCAACCAGCCAAAGGTTATTCTGATAACCATACGAGGAGCGGAAGCTGCTTACCGGCTTTAC
This sequence comes from uncultured Geobacteraceae bacterium, assembly GCA_903852495.1. Classification (GTDB taxonomy): domain Bacteria; phylum Desulfobacterota; class Desulfuromonadia; order Geobacterales; family Pseudopelobacteraceae; genus JACRCG01. The sequence goes on from CAINRC010000028.1 coordinate 640, forward strand.
CTGCCTGAGAGCCTGAATTATGTAAGGGCGATCGAAGCCGAGAAAAAAGAGCTTATCTAGAGAATACGGCTGCAGTCCGCTGCGTTGCGCCATCAGATCGACAACCTGAAACTCCCGTGTCACCCATGGGTCGTACATTAAAAAATCCGGCAGGTGTTTGATAACCTGCTCTTCCCACTTGAATTTCCCCTCATCCACAAGCATACCTGCCACCGTAGCGGTAAATGCCTTAGTGGTGGAGCCAATCTGGAAAACCGTTTGTTCCGTAACCGGCTCTGGGCGGCCAATGGTCCTGACACCATACCCCTTGGCAAAAATTACCTTGCCATCCTGGACAATGCCAATAGCCATCCCGGGAATATTCCAGTCACGCCTGCTATTCTCCGCATACTGATCGAAATCAGACAACAGTGCTTTAAGTTGCTCCTGGGTAGGTCTGGGAGTCTCGTTTTGAGCCAGACCGATCCCCGATTGCAGAATAAGCATCAACAGTACTACGACACGAATCATCATTTTCATATCCTTGCCCCCAGTCTAGGACGGTCACCAGATGTCGATCTGGCATATATTGTTACAGCGTACTAGCACGTTCTCACCATAAGCTGATCCAGTTATTGGGGGGAACGTCACCGCAACAGTATGAATTTACTTTTTATTCAGTTCCTCCGCTTTTTTCTCCAGAAATTCAATAAAATCAATGGAGCGGTGAACAAAGCGGAGATTGAATCGGCTCTCGTACAACAACGTTGCGGATGCCATAAAAAGGAAGACCCCGCCGCAGAGAGCTATCAAGGTCGGAATCCAGGCTTGATCGGAACTGCCGTAGGCGACATTGACCGCGATAGCAAGACTTGAGGCGACAAAGAGCAGCGTCGCGGTATAGAGGGCGACCATGGCCTTCTGGATCAGCATGGCCCGCCGTCTCTGCAGGACAATCTGACCGCGCAGATGCCCCATCCTTTCTTCCGGGAAGGAAATTTTTCCTGTTATAACCGCTTCCACTTCACCCTTCATGACATTTACCCGGTCAAAGATGCGTCCCAAGCGGGCTGATGTTGAAAAGATAAGAGTTCCGCATGCTGAAATGAGAACTGCCGGGGTGATCATTGAGGTTAGGATACGTGAGCTGGTGAGTGCTTCGAGAAGCTCTTTTTCATGGATTGCCATATTTATGTCCTATAGTTAGTTTCCGTCCGGAAAGGGTGCTTTTTCCCCCTGGCGGCGTCAATCTGCGGCCTTACGTGTGCGGCGTACCGATGTACGCCTCCGTGTAATCCCTTGATTTCCTTGCCAGGAGAAAAAATCCCCGCTTTCCGCTACGGAA
>CAINRC010000029.1 GCA_903852495.1 uncultured Geobacteraceae bacterium
CGCCGACACGGCCGCTGCAGATGCGCTGGGCACTGGCATAACAGCCACCGACACCTTCAGCTACGCGATCAGCGACGGCAACGGCGGCACATCATTTACTACTCTTGTTATTACCGTAACCGGCACAAACGATGCTCCGATAGTAGTTGCGGACCTCGGCACAACTACTGAAAACGCCACATTGACGGTGGCCGCTGCCTCCGGTTTGCTGTCGAACGACACGGACGCTGACACGAGTGACACGCACGTGGTAAGCGCAGTTAACAGCATAGCCGGCAACGTTGCCACTGCAGTGACCGGCAGTCACGGCGGCACGTTCAACATAGCAGCTGACGGATCCTACGTATTCACACCTGGTACCGCCTTTGACTACCTTGCCGCGGGTGCAACTCAGACGACGAACGTCGACTACACGAACCTTGACAGCCATGGTGGCAGTTCGAGCACTACCTTAACCATCACCGTTACGGGCACCGACGACGCCTCTGTCCTGACCGCCGACAGCAAAACCGTAGTTGAAGACACCGCCGCCACTGGCAACGTCCTGACCAATGACAGCGACGTTGACAACACGCTCACGGTAGCCACGTTCAAGGTAAGCGGTGATGCCACGGTCCACGCTGTCGGCACCACCGCCACCATTGCCGGCAAGGGCACCCTGACCATAGCCGCCAACGGCGACTACACCTTCACCCCTGCTGCCAACTGGAACGGCGCAGTTCCGCAGGTTACCTACACAGTCAGCACCGGGTCCACCAGCACGCTTGACATCACGGTGACAGCGGTGAATGACGCTGCCGTGCTGGTCGCCGATAACAAGGTCGTAACCGAAGACACCACCGCTACCGGCAACGTGCTTACCAATGACAGCGACGTTGACAACACGCTGAATGTTGCGAGCTTCCGGATCCTTGACGACGCAACTGTGTATACCGCCGGTCAGACCGCCTCCATCACCGGCATAGGAACCCTCACCATCGCTGCCAACGGCGCCTACACCTTCACCCCGGTTGCCAATTGGAACGGCAGCGTGCCAGAGGTGACATATACTGTTACCACCGGTGAAACCAGCACACTTGCTATCCTGCTCACACCGGTTGACGATGCCTCCGTCCTGGTTGCCGACACAAAAACCGTTGTTGAAAACATCACGGCCACGGGCAATGTGCTGACCAATGACAGTGATGTTGACAACACGCTCACGGTAGCCACGTTCAAAGTATCCGGTGACGTCACGGCCTACGTCGCCGGCACCACCGCCACCATCACCGGCAAAGGCACTCTGACCATCGCCGCCAACGGCGACTACACCTTCACCCCGGTTGCAGGCTGGAGCGGCACAGTTCCGCAGGCCACCTACACGGTTAATACCGGTTCCACCAGCACACTGAATATTTCCGTCACACCGGCGGATCATTCTCCGGGCCTGGCCGCCGACAGCAAGATTTCTCTTGAGGATGCAACGGGCGGTGGCAATGTTCTTGCCAACGACAGCAATGCTTCCAGTGTTACGAGCTTCCAGATTCTTGATGACGCCACGGTGTATGCCGCCGGTCAGACAGCCACCATCGCCGGCGTAGGGACGCTCACGGTATCCGCTAATGGTGATTACACCTTTACCCCGGTTGCCAATTGGAACGGCACTGTTCCGGAAGTGACGTACACGGCCAGCAATGGTGAAACCAGCACGCTTTCTATCCTGCTCACGCCGGTTGATGACCCCTCCGTTTTGGTCGCCGATACAAAAACGGTAGCTGAAGACACCGCCGCCACGGGCAATGTACTGACCAATGACAGCGACGTTGACAACACGCTCACGGTAGCCACGTTCAAAGTATCCGGTGATGCTACTGTTTATACGTTTGGACAGAGTGCCACCATCACCGGCAAGGGATCCGTTACCATAGCCGCTAATGGCGACTACAGCTTCACCCCTGTAGCCAACTGGAACGGCACTGTTCCGCAGGTCACCTACACGGTCAGCACCGGTTCCACCAGTACGCTTGATATCACGGTGACTCCGGTGAACGACGCCTCTGTCATGGTCGCCGATAGCAAAACCGTATCCGAAGACACCGCCGCCACGGGCAACGTGCTGACTAATGACAGTGATGTTGACAATACGCTCACGGTAACCACGTTCCAGATATCCGGTGATGCCATGGCCTACACGGCCGGCGCAACCGCCACCATCACCGGTGTAGGCACTCTCACCATCGCCGCCAACGGCGCTTACACCTTTACCCCGGTTGCCAATTGGAACGGCACTGTTCCGGAAGTGACGTACACGGCCAATAGTGGTGAAACCAGCACGCTTTCTATCCTGCTCACGCCGGTTGATGACCCATCCGTCCTGGTTGCTGACACAGATACCGTTGTCAGAGACACCACGGCCACGGGCAATGTGCTGGCCAATGACAGTGATGTTGACTACGCACTCACGGTCAGCAGCTTCACCATTAACTCCACGGTCTACGCTGCCGGGGCCAGCGCAACTATCGCCGGTAAGGGAACGCTGACCATCGCCGGGAATGGTGATTATTCCTTTGTTCCTGCGGCAGGCTGGAGCGGCAGCGTTCCGGAGGTGACCTACACCGTCAGCACCGGCTCCACCAGCACGCTGAACATTTCCGTTACATCTGCGGACCAGACTCTTGGCCTGGTCGCCGACAGCAAAATTACTCTTGAGGATGTAACTGCCGGCGGTAATGTTCTTGCCAACGACACCAGTGCCTCCAGCGTTACGAAATTCCAGGTGCTGGGCGATTCTTCTGTCTACTCCGCCGGCCAGACAGCGACTTTGGCCGGAATTGGTACGCTGAAAATTTCCGCCAATGGCGACTACATCTTTACCCCGGTTGCCAACTGGAACGGCAGTGTTCCGGAAGTGACCTACACGGCAAACAATGGCGGGACCAGTACACTTGGTATTCTGCTCACCCCGGTTGACGACCCCTCCGTTCTGGTAGCCGACACAAAAACCGTTGGTGAAGATTCCATAGCGACGGGCAACGTGCTGACCAATGACAGCGACGTTGACAACATCCTCACGGTAGCCACGTTCCAGGTAGCCGGTGATGCTACTGTGTATGCGTTTGGCCAGACTGCGACAATCGCCGATAAGGGGACGCTTGCCATCGACGCTGACGGCGACTACACGTTTACCCCGGTTGCGTTCTCAAACGGTCTCGTTCCGGAGGTGATGTACAGGGTTAATACCGGCTCTGCCAGCTCACTTAAAATTGATGTAACTCCAATAAATGATGCACCGGTCGCAATGCCGGATTTCGGTGCTGTTGATAATAATACTGTGCTGACTGTCGATGCCGCGCACGGCGTGCTTGTCAATGATTCCGACCCTGATATTACCGACAGCCACACGGTCAGTGCGGTAAACGGTGATGCCACCAAAGTTTCCGCAGTTGTAGCGGGATCCGGTGGCGGCACGTTTGTTATCGGGGTCGATGGGTCCTATACCTTCATCCCCGGCACTGATTTCGACAATCTGTCAGTCGGCGCGGCACGCACCAGCGTCGTCAGCTACACCATCAGTGATACCAAGGGCCTCGCCTCCACCAACACTCTGACGGTCACGGTTACCGGGGTGAAAATACCCCAAATGATCACACTCGGCACTTTCTTACCCACTACGGATTCTCCACCTGCTGATGTCACCTCATCTGCAGTTATAAACGTCAGTCTGCCGCCGGCAACCGAGACAACCGCTCCGACTCCTCTGACGGTGATTAAACCATCCTCTCCGGCGGATGCGGCTCCACCATCTTTCCTGAACGTCGTCGCACCATCTGACGCGATTAAGGCACAAGCTGCTGATGCTTCTAAAGGGACTACGTATCAGGGCACCGTGAGCGACGCCACAGCGTCAGGTTTGGGTGGCGGACTTGTCACCATGGGGGGGACTGATCGGGCGTTGGGCGGTGATGGCCTGTATCTGGTAAAAACACCTTCTTCACAGGAGTCCTTGACCAATGTGACCGCCTCGTTTAATCTCCCGGATGGAATGTTCCGGCATTCCGATTCACATGCCAATGTTACGGTGGTGGCAAATCTGGCCGACGGCCGCCCATTACCGGCCTGGATGACTTTTGACCCGACCAGCGGCCGCTTTACCGCCAAGCCCCCGGCAGATTCGGGCGGCACTCTGGATATCAAGATCTCTGCACGTGACCAGAACGGTAACGTGGCTGAAACCCAGTTCCTCTACCGGATTACGGAAACCAAGTCCAGTAAGCCGGCTGCTGGTGATTCCGATACACCAAAAGAAGGTGCCGCTCCAAAAGACGGAAATCTGAGCGACAACGCGGAGGACATTCTGCTTTCGCCCCGCACGGATAACCGGGACAGACTGGATCCGAGGAAATATCCATCGGCAAAACCGCTTAAAGGGAGAGCGTCCCTGACGGAACAGCTGGCGGCATTCGACCAGCGAAGCAACAAGGTACCGGCACTTTTTTCTGCCGTACATAAAGCGGTGTATTCAAAAAGTAAGGGCATCTGACAGACTGATATATTTTTTTATTGATAACAGGGGGCAGACAGGATGAAACACCTCGGTATACTGATTGTACTATGTTCACTTCTGGCAGGTTGTGCGGTTTCCACCGCGCCGCTGGTGCAGGAAGATATTCTGAAGCGGATCGCCACCGACCGCGAAGCGATGTACAAAGACCAGGAGCCTCTGGGGAGTGCGATCACCCTTGAGGAGGCCATGGCCAGGTCCATCAAGTATAATCTCGACCATCGGCTCAAGATTATGGAGGATGCACTTGCCCTGCGGCAGGTTGACCTTATGAAGTATGATATGCTGCCCAAGCTTGTGGCGGCGGCAGGGTATACGGAACGGGATTCGTACAGCGCCTCTTCCAGCATGAATGTAGCCACCAACACGCAATCCCTTGCGCCGTCGACGTCATCGGATCTGGGGCATTATAACGGTGACCTGACGCTGACCTGGAATATTCTGGATTTCGGGGTAAGTTACTTCCAGGCCAAACAGCAGGCCGACCGCGCCCATATCATGACGGAGCGGCGCCGGAAGGTTGTTCATTCGATCATGCAGCAGGTGCGCCAGGCGTATTGGCTCGCTCTGGGTGCCCAACAGCTTGAGGGACGTTTTGAACCGCTGCTGAAGGGGGTGGCAAAGGCACTGCAGGATTCTTCCAGTATCGAACAGGAAAAGCTGCGTGCGCCGCTGGAGGCTCTGACCTACCGGAAGACGCTGCTTGAAATCATGAAGCAGTTGGAGACGTTCCGCGATGAGCTGGCCCAGGCAAAACCGCGCCTTGCTTCTCTTATGAACGTTCCTTTGGGACAATCCTTCACCTTGAGTCCTTCGAAAATGGAGATGGTGGAACTTTCCGGCAAGATTGGTGAAATGGAGAGTAAAGCCCTTTTGCAGCGGCCGGAACTGCTGGAAGCGGACTACAACGAGCGGATCAATGTTGAGGAAACCCGCAAGGCTATTGCCAGAATGCTGCCGGGTGTAGAGCTGTCGGTGGGGGGGCATTCTGACAGCAACAGTTTTCTGGTGAATCAGCAGTGGATTGAAGGGGGCGCGCGGCTCACCTGGAACCTGATGAATCTTATCAGCGGGCCGAGCCAGTACAAGATTGCCACCAGTCAGGTGGAGATAGCACAGATGCAGCGTCTTTCGCTCAGTATGGCGGTACTTACCCAGGTTCACGTTGCCTACCGCGACTTTTACAATCGGAAGCGGCAGTATGAACTGTCGGAGCAGTTGCAGGGCATTGATGCGCGAATTCACGAGCAGACGATGAATCAGGCGAAAAGCGGTGCGCAGAACCAGCTGAACGAGATCCGCTCGGAGACGGCATCACTTATGGCGGAATACCGGAGCTACCAGAATTATGCCTCCCTGCAGAGTGCCTGCGGTCAAATGCTGGCATCCCTGGGCGAGGATCCCCTGCCGACAACGACCACTTCCCACGACATAAAACCGCTTTCCGGCGATATCGGTGTCTGGCTTAATGGTCCCGGCGCATTATGTGTTGCGGTGCCAGCCGCCCAGTCGGCGTCTGCCGTTATTAAGCCCCCGGTTGTCACTGCTGCCGTTCCACCGGCCCCGGTGATCACTGTTCAGCCCGGGATGACTTCAATCAAACCTGCCAATCCGCTGATTCTGCCGTTGGAATTCGGCCGGATTCAGTCTGAGGTGAGGCCGAATCATTACGACGCACTTAAAACATTTGCCGATCGTTTCAAGGAATGCTCAGCAACAACGGCAGGAATTTCAGGGGAGACCACCAGCAGTGGCTCTGATGGCAGTGCTGAGAAAAACAGGAAGCTGTCCCCGTGCCAGGCAGACAATATCCGTAACTTTCTCCTCGCCACCTATGGCCTTTTATGGCAATAAGTGCGGGCGCAGTGACGCTGAAACATCCAGCCAGAACAGGCGGAAGTCCAGCAGATAAAGGAATACGATGAATCGTACAAAAACCTCAGCTACCGATCCTTCACGGTTTCCCGCCGGCAGCCGCTGCCTGATTGTTATCCTCATGCTGGCGGCACTGCAGTGTCCGCAGCGTGCCGATGCCCAGGACAACCCCTTTGGTAACCGGATCCGGGCCCAGCTTACGGCATTTCAGCAGACAACTCTTTCCTCCGAAATTGCGGCGAATATTTCAAAGCTTCCGCTCCACGAAGGTGAGTCGTTTAAAAAGGACGACCTGCTTGTGGAGTTCGACTGTGCGCTCCTGAATGCCCAGCTGAACAAGACTGAGGCTACTGCGGAAGTTGCGCGTCAGGGGTTGAAGGTAAGCAAGCGTCTTGAGGCGCTCAATTCCATCAGCACTCTTGAAGTCGATCAGGCAACGGCACGTGTCAAGGAGACCGAAGCCGAACGTGAAGCGATGAAGGTGAACGTTTCCAAGTGCTCTCTGTCGGCGCCGTATCCGGGTAGAATTGCCAAGTTGCAGGTGGATGCCTACCAGTACGTCACACCGGGCAAACCGCTCATGGATATTCTTGATACGAGCCGCCTTGAAGTGCGCTTGATTGTTCCTTCTGTCTGGCTCGCCTGGCTGAGACCTGGCGGCCGTTTTACCATACAGATCGAGGAGTTGGGGAAAAACTATACTGCCCGTGTTGTCCGGCTCGGGGCACGCATCGACCCGGTCAGCCAGTCGCTGCCCATTACCGGTGAAATAGAGGGAACCCATGGGGAACTTCTTCCCGGTATGAGCGGCTGGGCCAATTTCAGCAAGGCGAAGAAATGATCGAGAATGCGGAAGGTCACATACTGGGACTCAGTATTCTTGTCCAGCTTTCAAAGCGTGTCAGAGATGCGGCTTCGGCGGAAGAGATCGGGTTTATTGCGGTCAATGAAAACAAGCAGCTGCTGCCGTATCGTCAGTCCGCAATCTGGCTGCGCGGCAAAGGTGTTTTCAGCGTTTCAGGTATTCCCGATCCGGACCGCAGTTCGCCATACATACAATGGCTGACGGAATGCTGCAAAATCTGGAGTACTGAAGAGGCCAACTGCAGTCATACTCCGGACGATCTTATAGGTGAACTTTCCCGTTCGTGGGGCGAGTGGGCACCGTTCAATGCGGCTATTGCCCCGTTAAAGTCTAAAGATGGCGGTAATCTTGGCGTATTCATCCTCTTTCGGGATGAACTTTGGCATGAGAACGACCTGGCACTGCTGAACGAACTGGCTGCTATTTATGCCCACGGTTTTTCCCTGTACGCCGGGCGGGGTAATCTTTGGGACAAGGTCAAAAAGATCAATCTTTCCACCGGTGTTAAGGTTGGGCTGGTGCTGCTTGCGGTCGCAGCCCTGTTTTTCCCGGTGAGTATGTCGGTTCAGGCCCCCGCCGAGATTGTGCCGAAGGACGCGTTTGTGGTGAGATCACCGCTTGATACGGTTATTGACAAGTTCCATGTCAGGCCGAACCAGGCCGTTGTTGCCGGGCAGCTGCTGTTTGAGTTTGACCGGACAAATCTTGGTGCCAAGCATGGCGTGGCGAGTAAGGCGTATCAGGTGGCTGCGGAAGAATATCGCCAGGCCGCCCAGACCGCTCTGGTGGATGACCGGTTCAAGGCTGAGGTAACGCCGCGCCGGGGCAGGATGGAGGAAAAGGCGACGGAGCTTTCCTTCTCCCGGCATCTGCTCAACAGGGCGGAGGTTCGGGCCCCGCGCTCGGGCATCGTTATTTTTGCCGAGCAAAGCGACTGGATAGGTAAGAGTGTTTCCATCGGCGAGCGGGTGTTGACCATTGCCGACCCGAACCGGGTTGAAATGCTGATCCGGCTGCCGGTTGCCGATGCCATCGATTTTGCCCTGGAAAGCCCGGTGCGGCTTTACCTGACGGCGGATCCGAATAACCCGCTGGACGGTACGCTGCGCTATGCCGCCTACAAACCGGAGGCGGCCGCATCGGGGATTGCCGCCTATCGTCTGAAGGCCGATCTTGCCGCCGGAATCACGCCACCCCGTATCGGGCTGACCGGCACCGCCCGTATTTACGGCAAAAAAGTATCCCTCGGCTACTACCTTTTCCGCCGACCATTGACGGCGGTCCGGCAGCGTCTCGGATGGTAGAGGCCCGCCCGCTCCCTCCGCTCCGTCAGGAGCTGGGGCTGTCCCCCGCACCACCGGCAAAAAACGGTACGCCGGCCTGGACACTGCATGACCCTCCATCCAACAAATTTTTTCTGCTTGAATGGCCCGCCTTTGAAATCCTTTCGCGCTGGGGCATCGGCACTGTTCAGGGTGTTATCGATGCCGTAAATCAGGAAACAACCCTGACGGTGACGGAACATGATGTGCTCGGTATGATCACGTTTCTGGATCAGAATTTTCTGTTTCAAACAACAACGGCGGCCGGCAATCAGCGGCTTGTGTCGGCTCAAAAGGCAAGTCGCCCCGGCTGGGCCATGTGGCTTCTGAAAAACTACCTGTTCATCCGCGTCCCGGTGGTTCGTCCGGAAAGTTTTCTCAAGAAAGCCGGGCCGACCGCGGAATTCTTTTTTTCACGGCCGTTTTTTGCCATGGTGGCCGTAGCAACGTTGGCAGGGTTTTACCTCCTCTCGCGCCAGTGGGACATCTTCCTCCATTCGTTCACCGCATATCACAGCCTGGAAGGAATACTGATTGTCGGCTGCGCGATTCCGCTCGCCAAGATTGTTCATGAACTTGGCCATGCGTTCACCGCGCATCGCTATGGCTGTCGCATACCGACCATGGGTTTTGCCCTTGTCGTCATGACCCCCATGCTCTACACCGATACCAACGAAGCCTGGAAGCTTACCTCGCGAACCCAGCGGCTTGCCATCGGCATCGCCGGCATGGCGGCAGAACTGCTGCTTGCCCTGGCGGCATTATGGGCATGGCTGCTGATGGCGGACGGGCCGCTGCGCGGTGCTGCCTTCATTCTGGCAACCACAACCTGGATCATGACGATTGCCCTCAACGCCAGCCCGTTCATGCGTTTTGACGGCTACTTCATCCTGTCTGATTTTCTGCGGCTGCCCAATTTACACAACCGTTCGTTTGCTTTTGGCAGGTGGTGGCTGCGGGAATGGCTTTTCGGGCTTGGCGCACCGCCACCGGAGCCGGCTTCGTCGCGGCGCACGGTGTTTCTCATCTTGTTCGCCTTTCTGGTATGGGTGTATCGCCTGGTGGTGTTTTTTGGTATCGCCGTTATGGTGTACCGCTACTTTTTCAAGGCGCTCGGCATCTTTCTGTTTGCGGTTGAGATTGGTTGGTTTATTGTGCATCCCGTGTATAAAGAGGTTATCGCGTGGACAAAAATGAAGGATAAGATCCGGTTAAATAAGAAGGTGATCAGAGGAGTGCTGCTGTTCCTGGCGCTCATCTTTGTGCTTGTCGTACCCTGGAACGGTCATTTTTCAGCACCGGCCACGCTTTCTGCGATCCGGGAGCAGCAGGTCAACGTGCCGTTCTCTGCGATGATCACCGGAGAATCTGCTGCTGATATGAAAAAGGTGCGCAGCGGTGAAACAATACTACAGCTGCATTCTCCGGATATGGACCAGCAGATCAGCCAGGTGACAACGTCAACGGGTGTGTCACAGTGGCAGGCTGACCAGCAGACCTTCGATGAAAAGCTGCTCAGTCAGGGGAATATTCTCAACCGTCGCCTGGACGCCGGAACAACGGAACTTTCGGGCCTGAAAGATGTGAAGGGGCGGCTTACGCTGCGGGCTCCGTTCGACGGGATCATTGTGGCGCGCAACGACGAACTTGCCAGTGGAGTCTGGCTGCCACGCAAGGAACCGTTGTATGTGATTGCCGATACCGGCAGCAACAGGGTTGATGCCTATGTGAGCGAGCGGGAACTGGAGCGGATCAGGGTAGGGGCACCGGCACTGTTTGTCCCTGATGCCCTTGATTTTGGCGTGTACAAATGCCGGGTGGCCGAAATTGACCGGGTGAATATTGCAACTATTGATGAACCGTTTCTGGCCTCCACGTTCGGCGGACCCATTGCCGCACGGAACGACCCGCAGGGGGCGATTATCCCCGACCTGCCGGTCTTCCGGGTCCGTATGGACGGCTGTTCCCCTTCTGCTGTTCCGCTGGTCAAGCTGAAAGGGGTTGTTCATGTTAAAGCTGAGGTGCGGAGTTCGCTGATTGAAATGCTGCGCAACGGCTATGCGGTGGTCATACGGGAAATCGGGTTTTAGAGGGGATTATGGCAGTACTCTTTGACAACTGTCACGAGTTCCGCCCTAGTAATGTCAGTAATTGTACCGTATGTTTGATGCCGGGCCTACTTGCAAGATGGATCGAGGGCTTTGTCACATCATTTGCAACCGGTGCCAGTTCCTACAGCATTACCTCTCCAAACTTTCAGGATTGTACTGAGAAACAGGGCTCAGCCATATGAAAACAAAAGTCGACACTCAGGAATTCAATTTCCACATCTCGCACCACCTGCAGCGGCAGCTTGCTCAGCTTCAAAATGCCGGGCTAAGCATGTCCGCCATTGCGCGCCTCGCCATCAGAAAATGTTCAGCCCTCACGCTTGACCCCGATGATGAGCCGGCTTGCCCAAAGCGAGTTCAGCTGTACTTACACGCGGAAGATGCGCGTCTACTTGAACAACTCGCCGCTCACGAGGGTGACTCGCGGGCTCGGACACTGCGGCGGCTGATTGCCACGTATTTGCGTCTGAACGCCACTGCCATAGCAGATCTGTTTTAGTCCCCCCTTTTTTTGTTTTCATTATACTGTATATACTGTATAATATAGCCTGAAATTGAGATAAACAAGGGGGCGGCTCGTGACCAACCGTGCAGAAAAACAGTACGCTATCATCAAGTGGAGTGCTGAATTCCTGATGATGCCATTGCACTTCCTTGCACTGGCACATTTGTATTCAACAGCCATATCAATTGGTGCCGCCGTCTTCGTGGTCTATTCCATTGTGTCCATTCAGCACCTACGCGCTGAACGGGCGCGAGAAATGTTCTCTCCGGCAAATTTCAGATAGCTTGTCGCAGATCAGGTGCTCACAGTGGAGGGAAAATGGCTAATGCAGATACGTGGAGGATCGCCGAGATGGCGGACCGGGGCTTGGCGTTAACTAAAACGATGGAGTATTGTGACACCGATGGTCAGGTGACATCAATGGCTATTTTTGTTAGATCTAACGGAGTTGTCATGCATCGGACTGACGGCCCAGTAAAACGTACAGAGGTAAGTAATATCCCGCGAGAATCTGTAACGGTCACCAGACTGTGTGAGTTCGTCCCGAAACACCTTGCGGCGGAAGTAGTTGCCGTATTCAGGCGCAATCAAGGACAACTGCTCCAGTGTATAAAAGGAGGAAACTAATGCTGGACGATGGCTTAGTTTGGACTGAGTACTGGCTACCAGATGATGTGCGAATTCTTGCCAAACGATGCACCAGTCGGCAAAAATTCGCACAAACGATCATAGCCGCAATTACACGCGGTGAAAAAAAGGTCGCTCTGTACCTCCACCAGGGGGATCCGGTACACGACGTATTGAATTATGTGCCGACCTGTATGCTGGCTGACGAAGAGATTACGTTATCAAGGCTGGCCCATTTTCTACACCGACATGACATTGAACGAATAATCAGTGAGGTTAATGCACAACCGTTTTATGATCTGTTTCCCTCGTCACTGTATGTGCATGCGCTAGTTGAATACTGGCTAAAAATCAGGTTGCCGGGGTGGGTCTACACAACAATATCAATGCGTGGTTTCGCGCTGAGTAAAGACTTTGATTCCTTTAGCGATGGGCACAGTCACGCCGTGCGGGTAACAGACACAGGTGTAATCGTTTATCGTGCGACAATTCAAGGCGGCGGAGCAACGTTTCAGAGTGAGGTGATGTTCAGGATGGCGAAAGAAAATTTTGCCGAAAGATGGCTCGCAAATATTTGTTGCTGGGACCACGCGATAGAGATCTGCGGCGTTCAGCGTGCGCTGTGCCGATGGGTATTCAACGCAGCAGTTGAAAATAACGATTGAGGCGGCGCCGTTGGACTTTTGTCAACAATTCACCATACTGTTCACCGCCTGTTCCGCCAGTATTGACGGGCGTAACAGGCACTATGGTGAAAACGGTGAAAACTTTCAGTAACTCCTGATAATCACCTCCGGGGTCTTTTTTCTACCGTTACCATCCCTGTTCACCGATCGCGGTGCCATAATGGTCTCGATTCTAAACCCCTGAAACAGACTACGCACCAGTTCAGTATCGTTATTTGAAGCCATAAAAAACGTCACGCGCGTCAAAAAGTCGGCACGCCTTGGCCAGATCTGCCAGGTCGCATTTGGTAAAACCTTTGGCGGTGTAACCTGTAAACGTACCATCATACGGTGGATCACAGTACACAAGATCTCCGCCCATCGGTTGCGTGATAAACTGCCGAAAATCACCATGCATCAAAGTTGTCGTGGCGATGGCGCTTTTGAACTCATGCAGGTTTGGTGGGACGATGAGCGGTTTCCGGTTGTCCCCGATTGGCACATTGAAACCATTGCCAGATTCCCTGTAAAGACCGTTGTATCCGACTTTATTCAAAAAGATAAACCGTGCCGCCTGATGTGCGCCATCGTCCCATGCCTGAGCATCGTTGTTGAACTCAGCCCTGACCCTGTAATACATGCCGCTCTGAACTGCTGCATTGCCAGTCAGAAACTCGTCATTCAAAATATTCAGCTGCCGTTCCACCGCATGACAATCAGTAACAACCCAGGAATAGGTGTTGATCAGGTTATGATTAGCGTCTGAGATAACCGCGTAGCGCACTGGTGGCAGGGCCAGGCGTAGAGCAACCCCACCGGCAAATAACTCGTAATAATGCACATATGAGTTTGGCAACCGCGACACCAGCTCATTGAGTAGTTTGCGCTTGCCGCCAACCCATTTCACAATTGGGTCAACTGCTGCACTCATATATCGCCGCCAGTCACAAGTCCTGAAACATTCGGCTTTTGTCTAATGACATAAAACATCTGACGGGAACGCGCCGTAACCTGTTCGATGCTGAACAACTGCCGTAACCGGTTGAGACTGGATGACAACCAGTGAGCAAACGAACGTTCCGGCATTCCAAATGAAATCTGATTGTCTTTTGCGAGCTCATCAAGCTCCCTGTGGAGTTCTGTCGCCTTGACTTTTCTTCCCTCATTGTCACCAATACCAATCCACAGCCTGATGAGCTCACTATGCTGGTCGGAAGGCAACACCGTGTCATGCAGTGACGCCAGGCGCTCCAACGCATCTGCTGCCTGCTGATCGAAACCGAACGCTCTGGCAACACGAACTGCCATATCCGCAAAATCGGCTGCGGCATACGGACCCTCGTATCCTGGCGAGGAAGACCCCATACTGATTAATAACCGCTGCAGACGTTCCAGAATCTGCGTCATAATGACGTCACGATTCTGCCTGACGCCAGTAACCATCGCACGTTCAGTAAGCATGTGTTCCGGCCGATTGAGAAAAACAGGTAGAATACGGTTTATCGACTGCAGGCTCGCGTCAGGGAGTTGCCTAGTCGTTATTGCCAACGAACAGTCCAGATGCAGTTCGCAATATTTCTGGCCGCGTTTGACATTAACAATTTCACGTCGCGATATACTTTCCAGCCGTTGATCCAGCCAATCAGACCATACAGTCAGATTATCCAGACACAGCAGGCTGCGGCGGCCAAGAATACCGTCTAATGTATTCTTGTCGGCCGGAGCACGCTGAACCGGCATCTGGCTGCCGAACAGCAGCTCACTGAACAGCCGCAACAAAACGGTCTTACCCGAATTAGCCGGCCCGATCAGGGCCAACACGGGCGACACTGGCAGCATTCCAGACAGCAGGAGTGAAATAAACCATGTAATTACCAGGAATTCACCCTGGTCAGCCGACATCGAATCAGTGGCAAATGAAAATGGTTGTAATACCAGCTGGTGCAGCAGGTCACAATTAGTTGGCAGTACATTAACCAATGAAAAAGGTGAGCTACCAGGCTCAGCCAGAAAATATACCCCGTCATCACCATTGATGATGGTATCGATGCCCGATGCTTTTATCCGGTACACTGCAGAGCCCTGGCTATGAACATAGATGGTCATAGAGTCCGTATTGGCCCATGAAATGCGATGGATATCAACAGGATTCCCGTGCGCAGCGGCATATGTGCATATTCGGTCGACGAGAACCTTCTCAATCGGGACGTTGAGACCTCCGAGATAGCGGATAAAATCAGAATTCTCCTCGGCTATCGCCATGACCTGCCCGGTTCTTCTTCTGAAGAAAAAGGGTTGGTTGGTTGATGAATCAAGAAGGAAATGTCCTTCTTCGTTTGCCAGCGCGCGCATGAGTGTGGTGATGTCGGTGCGCTTGTCTCTGACTGCTCGTGTGGCGATCATCAATGGCGGGGTTATGCTGGTGGGGATAAACATGTTTTGACTCCATCAGTTGAGATGGCAGTAGTTTTCAAGTTGCATGCCACGCCCTATAAAATCGCGCTTCACGTGGTACTCGTCATGACATGATTGGTGGCGCGTCAGTTTAGTTCGGTGAAGTTTCTGTAGGGACTGACAAATCGTTCATCAGTTGGTTAAGTGCGCCGGTCAGGCGGGCATAACGGATTTTAGCCAATGCGGATTTACGCTGTGTTGTAAATATTTTGCGGGTCAAAAGATGGTAGAGGTACGGATGCCGCCAGCCAAGATACTCAGTATAGCGCTGATACGTTACCGGTCGACAATCAGCCATGATTCCAGTGCCGGAAAGCTTAAAACGGAGAAAATCATTATAGACTATGCGTTCGATGGTCGTTTTTTCACAGGTGTCGATTAACCTTCTTCTCTCTGCTTGTGGTAATCCACGCAACATCGACCGGATAACATTACGGTTGTCCCACACACAGGAGCGAATCATGTTCAATGTCTCCCACTGCTGGGCCGTTACTGAGCTGCGCGAGATATATCCGGTCAACTGCCATGCCCCAATTATATATTGCGGGATGTTGAAAATGTGCGAAAGGGCTTTAACATCGCCACTCATCTCAGCATTGTACGGTATGTGGTCCTTCATAGAGCAGCCACACCGGAAAACTTTTTTTTCACCACAAAACCAGGGAAACCGCTGATGTCATCGGCCGGGGCGGCTACGATTAAGCCAAGAAACCGGTGTTGAGCCACAACAAATGTTCTCTTTTTCCGGTTGCTTTTTGCCAGGATGCCGGCGCGCTGGTAGGCAAGTTTCCAGAATTCACTCGTGTCCGGCCCAAAAGTATCCGCGTCATTTTTTTGGCCCATGCGCATTAAGGCCTCGATCTCCAAATTCAGAGTCTCGCCAACGAGTTCTGCTAGCGGCAGGGCACAGCAGCCATCGTTCAACACCTGGCGGGATTTGGCGATTGCTTCCCAGCGCCTAGAGAAGCTGAGCTTTTCATCTGCGATATCCTCTTTTCCCCATTTTTGCCGGTACCAGTTGGCCAATCCGAGAAATGCATGCGCCCATCGACATGCAAACGTGTGCAGCTGAATATCCGGCTCCCCAAAAACATATTCTAGGTCGTCTGGTGTGGCACCCCGCCGAATAGCCTTGGCAAAAGCCAATCTGCACGTTTTTTCCGTGGCCAGCACTTTACCGCTACTTCTCTCTACAACTTTTGTGATCATAAATACCTCTGTCTAAAAATTGGCAGAATAAATAACGGCGTTAATTTCCCACTGTCAGAGTAATATTCAGGCCAGCAAGTTTTTGAGAGGGTTATTTACGAGCGTTCGACGATTTTTTGTCGCGCGCGGCATTTTTTTGACGCGACGCAACGAAAAGGGTCGCCCGGCATTTTCAGCTAGGTGACCCTTGATATTTTTAGAACAAGATGCAGAGGAGTGGTTGTTCAGATGCCAGGCTGGCGCGAATATTTATAGATGGTTTCTCGCGAACATTTAAACTCGCGCGCCAGCTTGGCTTTTGGAACCCCTGCAGCAATTTTCTGCCGAACAATCGTAGCCTGATCATTGGTGAGCGCAGCCGTGCGCCCCTTATATACCCCTTTGTTCTTAGCGATACGAATCCCTTCCGCCTGGCGTTCCCTGATTATGGACCGCTCAAACTCTGCGACTGCACCCATCACCGACAGCAGAAGCACCGACATGGCGCTGTCATCACCATTGAAGACGAGCGCCTCCTTGACAAAGGTGACCGCGACGCCCCTTTTGGTAAGATCCTGCACCAATTGACGGAGGTCTACGAGATTTCTGGCAAGGCGATCCATTGAATGTATGAAGAGATGGTCGCCGTCGCGAACAAAGCGGAGCATCTCCAACAACTGTGGACGGTCGGTTGACTTGCCGGAGATTTTATCGGTAAAAGTCCGATCCATAATCAGGCCATCAAGCTGCCTCTCAGTATTCTGTTCCGCCGATGATACCCTGATATAGCCTATTTTCTGTCCAGTCATGTTGACTCCCCTTACATTTTTGTCAAACAACCCGTGTGACAGACCCTACTTGGACGGTAAACAGTCGCGTTACCGATTGATGGAGAGGGTATACTCCAGATTGACAGTTTTAATCCCGATCTAACGGTGGCCTGATTTTGATAGATTTCTGTAAAAGGAATGAGTTCTCAAGGGCGTGCCGCAGTCTCAAGCCAAGCCGATGCTGGTCGGAGGAAAAACTGCGGCATTGAGTCCGTTATCGCGTGGGAGAAATGATGTAAAAATCTGAAACCGGTATCTTAAACACGACACAAGAGGCACCAGAAGGACTGGCAGGCACGAGGTTGGAATTGGCAAGCGCAAATTCAATAATATCGGATGCAACTGGGCAAAAAAATAAAGTTTGTGATATCCGGCTACCCGGCGCAAATCTTCCAGCATATCTGCCGATGCGTGGTTAATGATTGAGCCACGCCGGATATGATCCACTATGCGCCACGGAATGCCCCGCCAACCGAAGGCCGAAATGAAGATGTTGGTATCAAAGACTGCTTTTGAGCCGCGGTCGGCAGCGAAAATGAAATGTACTTTACAACCGGTCAAGTTCTTCCGGCTCGATAGCAGGAACTTTGGCCAAAGCGGCCCGAAACTTGTCAACAGAGCCTTTGGCAGCACGCTGCGCCAGATATGTTTCGGTAGTCAGAGCGGATATTTTTTCAGCCACTGCCGAAGCGATGAACTGATTGAGGGAAATATGATCTCCACTGGCAATTTCACGCGCCATGTTATGGATAGAATCGGGAAGACGGACACTGATTGCGCTCATGGTTGTACCTCCAGGGATGCAAGAAAGTCGCGCGGGGTCATTACGACAACATCAAACCGCGCAGCATGTTTAAAATCGACTACGTTCCAGGTGACAATGGTTGCATTGGCTTTGACGGCAAGCTCCAGAACAAAATCATCACCCGAATCTTTCAACACTGGTCGCCACAGGTAGAAAATTTTATTCAGTACGGCTTTAGAGCAGATGAAGTCAACAACGTCGTCGATGTCTTCGGGCGTGAGAGACGTAATGCCACGTTTAAGCTCCGCTTCATATTCAGTAACGAGAGTGGTTGATACATGGAGAGTGAAAAGATCCTGCTCTAGCAGCGAAAGCAGGCGAAACGAAGCGCCCCGCGAAGATTTGAGTGCGGAGACGACAACATTGGTGTCAAGGACGATGTCAGGTTTCATAGTTGGTATTATATATGATACCACAATAAACATCAACTAAATTCCTGATTAATACTATTCTTCCGAATGACTTATTTTGTCCCATGTCCGTGATACGTTCCTGATATTACAAAATATTGGGAGGCATATCATGGCAAAGAACAGTATTCAGATGCAAAAAGGGCTGAGCCTGGACAAGTTTTTAGCTACTTACGGCACCGAAAACCAGTGTGAGGTTGCCGTTGAAAAGTTCCGGTGGCCAGATGGGTATCATTGCCCCAACTGTGGGTGCGGTGATCCCTATGAAGCACAAGCATTGTTGAAGTCTGCATTGAATCTGCCTGATATTGACGACATCAAGCCGACATATTTTGACCAGTCTGCAGGCCTGAATAATTACAGCGTCGGCCTGTCCTCTCTGCATGGTCGGTTGGAAGCGTCTTATCATGTGCCTCTTGTTGACAGCATCCAGCGGTTACTTGTCGCCAACGCAAAAGAGGTGGCAACAGTAGGTGATTCCCGCGTCAGCAAGACAATAATTCTGCCGGGACGTTTCAAACGTGTGTATGTTGGGGAAGGTCAAGGGGTAAAGTTCTTCGGCGGCAAACAGATTCTTGAACTTGACCCGTCTACAAACAAATATCTTTCATTGATACTTCATGCTGGAAGGATAAAGGGACAATTAACACTCCATGAAGATATGACGCTGATTACCAGCAGCGGCACTATTGGGAAGGTCAACATAGTACCAAAGCATTGGGACGGCTGGACTGCGAACCAGCACATTATCCGCGTTGTTCCATCTAACGCCTCAATCGCCGGATACGTGTTCGCCTGGCTTGCCAGTGACTATGCTTACCCCCTGATACACCGGTTTACCTATGGTGCAGTTGTTGATGAAATTGATGATTTTCATGTTGCCGCCGTGCCGTTTCCGTTTCTCCATGACGCCGATATTCAAAAGACAATCAATGACAAGGTACTTGAGGCGAACCGCAAGCGATTTGAAGCATATGAACTGGAACAGAAGTCTCTGAAAATCATGGATGAGAAAGTGATTTTTGCGGAAGGGAAGGCATAAAACAAAAGCCCCATGCTGTGAAGCATGAGGCCGGATCCAAGTCCCCCGGCGGCTTGTAATCGCAGTGCCGAGGGGCTGCTACCTTGCGGTAGTCTCACAAGCCCGATTTATCGGGAACAATTACATTCTAGTTTACGGTAATATCTTTGTCAACTGCTGAAATCCCAAGGTGCTGAAATCCCAAGGCATGTAATACGCTCTGCTGAATCGCCTTGAAATCATCATCCGATACCATCTGTGTTGAATAAAGTCGCTTTCCTTTTACATCCCTTCCCAACTTCACCCTATCCAGCCTATCAAGTGAAACCGTAGCCAGCATATCACACTTTGCCCAAGTCGGTGTTGCAGACAAAGGCCCCGGCAGTGATAATGGATCAAGACGATGATGACAACCTTCAACCGGAACAGGTGGCGTTGAAGATAACGGCACCACAATACAAAGTTGAGTTTTGCGACGAGGTCGCGGAGAGATAACAACAACCGGACGACGCTTAACCATTTCAGGCGGCTTAAACCCGGTGGAATAATCGCATATCAGCACCATCCCAGGTTTTGGGTGAAACGTAAGCGACATGATAACCTCTACAAAACAAAAGCCGCCAGTCTTGACGGCCCATCTACTGGCAGACCACTACCAGCGGGTAACGGAACTTATCTGAACTCATCAAAAATTTCAAGAAGTTTCCTGCCTTCAGTATGCTGGCATCTATAACCCCCTGAGTGCATCAAGCCGGGATTCCATCCATTCCCATCCCTGCAACTCAGCATTTTGATGTTGCCACCGTAGCCGCTGCCATGACCTGCCGGCTTTTGGGCTGGTCGTGCCGATGGTTGGAACTCGCAGTTATCTTCCCACGCTTTTTTATTCATAACTCCCCGGCACGCCATACGCATAACACATCTCCGGCAGGTGTGTCATGCTACAGCAAAGCAGCCAGAGGCAAGTAACCCAACAACGGCGGCACCATCGTCAGCTGTCAGCACAGGCCTGGGACAGTTTTGCCATTCCTGCCGCAGTACCGGGCGGCGGTATACTCGCGTGTGAGATCACCTCCTGCATTCACGCTGTTATCGCGTGTGGGCAGGGACGAAAATCTAACCTGAAACGCGGATTACGCAATGACCAGCGCATCGTCAGCACATTTTTTCTTTTTGCCGCGAAACGTGAAAACCGGATTGGCCATCTTTACCTTTAAAAACTCGATATCAATGCCGTAATCAATCCGGTCAACATATTGCTTCAAAAACGGCGCCATCGGGTCGCTGCCATACCGGTCGAAATCCTCTTTGCCGGTGGCATGGCCGGTGAGGTACGACTGTGCCGAATCACGCATCTCCGCCATATGCTTGTATTTATCTTCCACAGAGTGCCGGGAGCTGTTGAAAACCTTGCGGCGCGCCCGCCCCGGGAAGAGCTTGTTGGAAATTTCCCGCCCGTACCAATTGCCGAGATAGACACCATAGCCACGTTTGGCCGGCTTTAGCGCCGGGAAAAGTTGTTTTTCTCGGGCGTTACGCATTTCATTGACATACTCCTCGAAACCCAGGTCAAGCAGCAGTTGGTGTACCGGCACAACGCGTTTGCCAGCTTGAGTTTTGATTTTTTTTGTTTGACCTTGCTGCGCTTCTCCCTCTTCTTCATTGGTGATTTTGAAACAGAGTACGCCGAGTTTTGTTACAATATCCTGCACAAGCAGCTGGCCGACCTCATTTCGTCTGGCGCCGGTATGAAAAGCTATGAGAGGCCCCCAGAACCGCTCCATCCGGTTAGGGTCGAAGGTCAGGTGCTCGCAGATGAGCCGAATATCGGCATCGGAATAAGGTGCGCAATCTTCCTTACGGTTTTTGTCGACAATGGACCTCTTGATGATAAGTCCTTTGGCGTAATTTTTAGCGACATGGTCGTTAAGGCTGGCCCATTCCATAAGGGCGACAACCC
>CAINRC010000030.1 GCA_903852495.1 uncultured Geobacteraceae bacterium
ACCCTATTTTGTTCTCATGTCTTTGTGGGGCTTCCAAGATGTTACATTTAAAGGTTGGCCAATTGTTTACGTTTGCCTTTTCTTCTTGCTTCACACCACTGCCAGCTTGCAGCCAAGGGCTTTGGTTACTTTGCTGATGGTGTCAAAACGGGGATTCCCGCCATCGGCAAGAGATTTGTACAGGCTGGCTCTGGTCACGCCCGCCTCTCTGGCAATCTCAGACATTTCTTTCGCCCTGGCGGCAATGCTTAAGGCATGAATAAAATCAGCCTCATCACCTGTGGCCGCAACTTCAGAGAGAAAACCACGAATATCTTCTTCTGTTTCAAGGTGTTCGGCAATATCAAAACGAAATGTGCTCATGGTCAATTACTCCTTTTTGTTTGCCTGATTTAAGTAAAATTGTTCCAGCTTTTTCAATATCAGCAACCTGGGTCGATTTGTCACCACCAACAAGCAACAAAACAACCAGGCCGCCCCTTATGGTGTAATAAATGCGCAGACCGCCGCCAAAGAAAAACCGTGACTCAAACAGGTCGGCGGCAAGCTGTTTGTAATCGCCAAAGTTGCCATTTTCAACACGAGCGAGGCGGGCAAGAACCTTTTGCCGGACTGTTGTGTCTTTCAGCCGTTTAAGCCATAGGAATGACAACCGAAAATTGACCACCAGTGCTAACCGAATTTTGACCACCCCAAGCTGTGGGCGTACGAGGGTGACAGGGTGTTCACCCAGTTAAAAAAGGTTGGAGAAATCAAGGGTTCCCAGAAGGAAACTTTAATTTCTTGGACAGATTATGCTTTCCGCCCCATTCCTTTCAAACTCTGTTTCAGGCGATAGCTTTCCCATTGGCAATTGACGATGTGGGCCTTGTGGGTCAGTCGATCAAGCAGTGCTGCGGTCATGACTGGATCATCAAAGACCTGAGTCCAGTCGGCAAAGCCAAGATTAGTGGTGATGATCACCGACCCTTTTTCCTGACGTTCGGCAAGAACCTGAAAGAGCAACTCTGAACCTTCCCTGGAAAAAGGGATATAGCCAAGCTCATCCAAGATCAGCAGATCATAGCGGGAATACCGTTGAATAAGTCGTTGCAGGTCTTTGTCCTGGCGAGCCTCAATCAGTTCATTAACCAGGGTATAGCAACTGACAAAACGGGTCCGGTAATTGCTCTTACAGGCCTCAACCCCAAGGGCTGTCGCCAGATGGGTCTTGCCGGTGCCACTGCGGCCAAGGAAAATAATATTGCGTCGCTCCTTGATATAGTCACATCCCGACAGCTCTCGAACCAGTCTGATATCGAGGTTGGGAGTGACATCAAAATCAAATCCTTCCATAGTCTTGACCAGCGGGAATTTCGCCTCACGAACCCGGCGAGAGAGCCTATTCTCTGTCCTGGCCATAATCTCCGCCACCGTCAAATCCAGCAGGAATTCATCATAGCCGGGGCCATGCTCTTTCGCCCGGCGGAGATGGCCCTCCAAGCCCCGAGCCATGGTGGACAACATCAATGACTTGAGATTCTCGCGTAATTCGACAAAGATTGCTGTTTTATTCATTGCACACCTCCCAGTTGCCCGTAAATAATCAC